>NZ_NCJX01000001.1:148677-192292 GCF_002282635.1 Acidiphilium sp. 34-64-41
GGCTTCAAGCGCCACACCCCAAGCCGGCCGGCATCGTGCGTCAGGCCTGCGTGCGCCTGCACCAGAAGGTGGAGCGGTTGGCTTGGGTGGCGCGTTCGATGCCTGTGCAGTGGGGTGGGCCTGGGCAGCGTTCGCAGGGTTGGCCGGTGCGGCCGTAGACTTTCCAGGCGTGTTGGAAGTAGCCGAGTTCGCCTGAGGGCTGGACGTAGTCGCGCAGGGATGAGCCGCCGGCGGCGATGGCTTCGGTCAGGGTGGTGCGGATGGCTTTGACGAGGTTGCGGATCTGGGCGGGTGTGAGTGTGCCGGCCAGGCGGAACGGGCTGATTTTGGCGCGGAACAGGGCTTCGCTGACATAGATGTTGCCGAGGCCGGCGATGATGGATTGGTCGAGCAGGGCGGATTTGATCGGGGTTGCCTTGCCGGCGAGGGCGGCGCCGAGGACGCGGGCGGTGAAGGTGGGCAGCAGGGGTTCGGGGCCGAGGCCGAGGATCAGGCGGTGGCTGTCTTCCGCGGCGGTGGCGACCAGATCGAGCGCGCCGAATCGGCGTGGATCGACGAAGCCGATGACGCCGCCCTGATCGGTGGTGAGGGTGAGGTGCTGGTGGGGTAGCGGGTCGCGGTCGATCGTCATGCGGCCGGACATGCCGAGGTGGATGAGCACCGAGACCTCGCGGTCGAGTTGCATGAACATGTATTTGCCGCGCCGGCGAAACGCATCGACCCGCGCGCCGACGATGGCCTGCACGAAGCCATCCGGCACGGCCCAGCGCAGATCGCCGCGCGCGAGGCGGGCGGCGGCAATGCGCCTGCCTTGCAGACTGGCTGCGAGGCCGCGCATGACGGTTTCGACTTCGGGGAGTTCCGGCATGATGATTTTGTCGCTATAGCCTGATGCCATGGCCGATACCAGCAGCAGCGATACCGTCGATTTCGGGTTTTCCACCGTCGAGCGCAGTGCGAAAAGCCAGCGCGTGCGCGATGTGTTCAACAGTGTCGCGCGGCGATACGACGTGATGAACGATTTGATGTCGCTGGGGGTGCATCGGCTTTGGAAGCGTGATTTCGTCACGCTGATGGACCCGCGGCCGAACCGCATGTTGCTCGATCTGGCGGGCGGCACGGGCGACATTTCGTTTCAGTGGCGGCGGCGCGGGGGCGGGCCGGTTTTGTTGACCGACATCAATGAGCAGATGCTCGGAGTGGGGCGCGAGCGCGCGGAGCAGCGCGGCCTGATCGGCGGGATTTCTTTTGCGGTGACCGATGCCGAGGCGCTGCCGGTGGCGGATGGCACGGTGGACCGGGTTTCGATGGCGTTTGGCTTGCGCAACTGCACCAACAAGGATCGGGTGCTGAGCGAGGCGCTGCGGGTGCTCAAGCCGGGGGGGCGGTTTTTCTGCCTCGAATTTTCGAAATTGCAGGTAGCGGTCGCAGCACCGTTGTATGAGCGGTGGTCGTTCGCGGCGCTGCCGGCGATCGGCGCGCGGGTTGCCGGGGACCGGGAGTCTTATCAATATCTGGCCGAGAGCATCAGGATGTTTCCCGATCAGGAGACGCTGGCGGGGATGATGCGGGCGGCGGGATTTGCGCGGGTGACCTACCGGAACCTGACGGGCGGGATTGCCGCGATCCATGCGGGATGGCGGATTTGAGTGCAGGCGGCGCAGGGGCGGGCAAGCGGGTTCTGCTGATCGTCAGTGGCGGGATCGCTGCCTATAAATCGCTCGAACTGATCCGCTTGCTGCGCAAGGCCGCAATCGGCGTGCGCGTGGTGCTGACGCGGGGTGGGGCGGAATTCGTCACGGCGCTGTCGTTGCAGGCGCTTTGTGAGGATCGGGTGTTTACTGATCTGTTCTCGCTGACCGATGAGAGCGAGATGGGGCATATTCAACTCTCGCGCAGTGCGGATTTACTGGTGGTGGTGCCGGCTTCGGCGGATATTCTGGCGCGGATGGCGGCCGGGATTGCCGATGATCTGGCAACGACGGTGCTGCTCGCGACGGACAAGCCGGTGCTGGTGGCACCGGCGATGAATGTGCGGATGTGGCAGCACGCGGCGACCACCGCTAACATCGCGACATTGACGGCGCGCGGCATCGCGGTGATCGGGCCGGATGATGGGGCGATGGCCTGCGGTGAATTCGGACCGGGGCGGCTGGCTGAACCCGAGGCGATTTTCGCGGCGATTGCGGCACGCCTTGCCGGATCGGGCGCGCTGGCGGGGCGGCATGCGATTGTGACCAGCGGGCCGACGCATGAGGCGATCGATCCGGTGCGGTATATTGCCAATCGCAGTTCCGGCAGGCAGGGCCACGCGATTGCGCGGGCGCTGGCTTCAGCGGGGGCGCGCGTGACGCTGGTGACCGGGCCGGTTTCAGTGGCCGATCCATCTGGCGTGACCTGCGTGCATGTCGAATCGGCGCGCGCGATGCACGCGGCGGTGGAGGCAGCACTGCCGGCCGATATTGCCGTGTTCTGTGCGGCGGTGGCGGATTGGTATGTTGTGACGTCGGAACAGAAAATCAAGAAATCCGGCATGCCGCCACAGTTTTCGTTAGTCGAGAATCCGGATATTCTGAGTGACATTGCGCACCGCACCGAGGGTCGGCCGACGTTGGTGATCGGCTTTGCGGCCGAGACGGAGCATCTGCTCGACAACGCGACGGCGAAGCTTGCGCGCAAAGGGTGTGACTGGATCATCGCCAATGATGTCGGGGCGGGTTCCGACGTGATGGGTGGCGAGGCCAACGAGGTTGTGCTGGTCGACAAAAATGGGGCAGAACACTGGGCGCGGGCTTCCAAGACCGCAATCGCGGATCGGCTCGTCTCCCGGATGATCGAGGTTTTTTCATGAGTGTTGTTGTTTCAGTCAAGCGCCTGCCCCATGGCGCCGATCTGCCGTTGCCTGACTACGCCACGTCCGGCGCGGCCGGGATGGATCTGTTGGCGGCGAATGCAGAGCCGATGGTGATTGCCCCCCTCGCCCGCGCGCTGGTGCCGACCGGGCTGGCGATCGCCTTGCCGCCTGATCATGAATTGCAGATCCGCCCGCGTTCGGGGCTGGCGCTCAAGCAGGGTATCATGATCGCGAACAGCCCGGGTACGGTGGATGCGGATTATCGGGGCGAGATCCAGATCATTATTTTCAATGCCGGCGATGCCGCCTTCACGGTGACGCGCGGTATGCGGATTGCCCAGGCGGTGCTGGCGCCGGTGAGCCGGATTGCCTGGCGCGAAACCGACGATCTGGATCGGACCGAGCGCGATGCACAAGGTTTTGGCAGTACCGGAACGAATATTTTGACAGGAGGTTGATCATGGCACGGGATAAATCCGACGCATTCAAGCGACTCGCCGAAAACCGCACCAACGAGGCGTTGGATGCGATTCGCAAAATCGGTAATTTGTCGAACCGCAACAATTACAGTTTTTCACCCGAGCAGATCACCCGGATTTTCACCGCGATCCGCGCCGCAATCGACACCGCCGAACGGCGGTTCGGTGAGAGCGAAGAGGCTGCCGAGGATCGGTTTACGCTGTGATCTAATCCTGCCCCTTGGTGCCGCGCGCAATCAGGGGGAAGAACACGCCGTAGGGCAGGCTTCGCAAAATCCGCAGCGGCCGGGCCAATCCTTCGGGAAACGCGATCATGAATGTGTTGGCGTCGAGCCCTTTGATGATGGTGTTCGCGGCGGCATCCGCCTCCATCAGGAACGGCATCGGGAAGGTGTTTTTCGCGGTCAGCGGCGACTTCACGAAGCCGGGGCAGATGGCGGATATGGCGACGCCGCGCTTGTCCAGATCGAATTTGAGGGATTCCGCCAGCGCGATCAGCCCGGCCTTGGTCGCGGAATAGGAGCCGGAGCCTGGCAGACCGGCGAGACCGGCGAGCGAGGCGACCAGGCCGATCTGGCCGGCGTTGCGCGCGATCATGCGCGGCATGATCGCCTCGAGGCAGATGGCGGTGCCGGTCAGATTGAGGTCGACCTGGCGGCGGAAGCGCGCGGCGCTGAAGGTTTCGGCGGTATCGCGCTCGTAGGTGCCGGCATTCAGGATGGCGCGGGCGATTTTGTGCTCGGCCTCGATTGCGGCGACGGCTGCGTTGATCGCATCGGCATCGGTGATATCGGCCGGTTGCACGATGACCCGACCGGGAAACCGTGCCGCCAGGGCCTGCAACGGCTCTGCGCGCCGGGCGGTGACCGCGACGGTCCAGCCGCGCGCGAGATGCGCTTCGGCCAAAGTGAGGCCGATGCCGCTGGATGCGCCGGTGATCCACACGATGCCGTCGGCGGGTTTCGGGATTTTCAAAGTTTCACACCTTCTGAAAGAGCTTTGCGTAGATGCGCCGCGCGCGCCTGCAAGGCAATGCGTTTCGTCTCAGCCATGCCGCGCCAGCTGCGCACCGGCATCGCCATGCGGGGGTTGTTGGCGAAGCGGTCCTGGTGGCGGGCGATGAAATCCCAATACAGCGCGTTGAACGGGCAGGCGCGGGCGCCGGTTGCGTCCTTCACATCGTAGCTGCATTTTGCACAGTAATTGCTCATTCGGTTGATATAGGCGCCCGATGCGGCATAGGGTTTCGAGCCGACGATGCCGCCATCGGCGTGCAGCGCCATGCCGCGGGTGTTGGGCATTTCGACCCATTCATAGGCATCGGCGTAGACCGCGAGATACCATCGATCGACCGCATCGGGGTGGATGCCGGCGAGCAGGGCGAAATTGCCGGTGATCATCAGGCGCTGGATGTGATGGGCGTAGGCGTGGCGCAGGGTCTGGCTGATGGTATCGGCCATGCAGCGCATCGCGGTGTCGCCGGTCCAGTAGAATTCTGGCAGATCCAACGTGGCGTCGAGCGCGTTTTTCGTTGCGTAGTCGGGCATATACAGCCAGTAGACGCCGCGCACGAACTCCCGCCAGCCGAGGATCTGGCGGATGAAGCCCTCCACCGCGTTCAGCGGCGCGCGGCCGCCAGCATATTCGGCCTCGGCCCTGCGGCACAGATCGAGCGGATCGAGCAGGCCGAGATTGAGCGGTGCGGAGACCAGGGCGTGAAACATGTAGGGTGTGCCAGCGGCCATCGCGTCCTGCCAGTCGCCGAATTGGGGCAGGCGGTGGGACAGGAAGTCGGCGAACCCGGCCTCGGCATCCTGGGCGGTGACCGGGTAATCGAACCGGTCCAGCGTACCGTAATGGCCCGCGAAGCGCGCCGCGACCAGATCGATCACGGCGGTGGTTTCGGCGCTGGGGGCAAAGCGGAGCGGGGTTGGGATTTCGATGGTTTCAGGCAGGGATTTGCGGTTTTCGCTGTCGAAATTCCAGCGGCCGCCGACCGGTTCTTCGCCCTCCATCAGGATGCGATGTTTGCGGCGCATCACGCGGTAGAAGAACTCCATGCGCAGCTGCTTGCGGTCTTCGGCCCATTGGGCGAATTCATCGGCGGTTGCAAGGAATCTGGTATCCTCGCGGATTTCGCAGGGAATTCCGGTTTCGGCGGACCAGTTGCGCATCGCCTCGCGCACGCGGTACTCGCCGGGTTCGGTCGCGATGATGCGGGTTGGGTGCAGGGCGTGGACGGCGCGGGCAACCTCGTCGGACAAGGTGCCGGTGTTGTCCGGATCATCGAGCGGAATGTAGCGCACCTTGATGCCGCGGGCGGTCAGGGCCTGGGCGAAATGGCGCATCGCGGCGAGGATCATGGCGATTTTCTGGGGGTGGTGCGGTACGTAGGTGCATTCGCCCAGCACCTCGGCCATCAAGACGACATCGCTCTGCGGATCGATGTCCGCGAGGCTGGCGATGCCGCGCGACAACTGATCGCCCAGGATGACCCGCAAGGCGGCAGTGAGGCTTTGGGGCATGGCGCGATCAGCCAAGGACGGGCTTGTAGGTGATATGGCCCTTATGGTCGAACGCAAGGCCGGACCAGATGTTTTTCTGATCGTAATAAACCGAAAGCCGGATCGGGCCGGTGAGTTTATATTGCTGGGCCGTAACGGTTCCGCCAGGCAGCGCGGGCAGTTTGAACCAGCCGATTTTCGCGATGGTCGGGGTATCGGTATGGCCGGTCTGCATGTTGATCATCGGGCCGTTCAGCATTGCCTTGTTCCAGTAGGTGAGCGGCAGCGCGTTGGCGGCGGCGACGTAACGCGGCGTGCGATTGCCCTGGATGACGACGCCGCTGGTCTGGCGTTCGACGAACAATTGATGCGGGGTGCCGTTGTCATCGATGGCGCTGGTGGCCGAGACGAATTGTTCATCGCGCCAATGCTCGACGATATGTGCGGTGTAGCGAAACAGCGGGATCGCCAGCAATCCCACCTTCAATTCGACGTGATTATCGACCGTGAGCATATCGCCGGCATCGATGAAGCGCAGGTGTTGCTCGCCCACCTTGCTGCCGTTGCGGAACACATCGAACGAGAGCCGGTTGCCGCGCGGCAACGGAATCGCCACGGCGGCAGCCATGGCGATGAAACTGCGGCGATCGATCGATGGTGGCATGCGGTTCGTCCTTTCCGTCAGGGTTTGGTGCGCAGGATGCCGCGCCCGCCATCGACGCCGATGATTTGGCCGGTGATCCAGCCGGCATCGGCCGAGAGCAGGAATGCGGCGAGGGCGGCGCTGTCCTCGGCTTCGCCAAGGCGGGGAATCGGGTGCTGTGCCGCGATGGCTTTCGCCATCGCCTCGTTGCCCGTCAGCCCGGCGGCCATTTTGGTGCGCGACAGGCTGGGCGCGATGCAGTTGACCCGCACCGGTGCGAGTTCGGCGGCCAGCGCGATCGCCAGACCCTCGACCGCCGCCTTGGCGCTGCCGATGACGGTGTGGTTGGGAAATCCGGCACGCGCCGCGACCGAGGAAAACAGCACGACGGCGCCGCCGGTGGCGCGCAGACCCACCTCGGCCGCCGCGACCGCGCGGGCCGCACCGATGACGTTGAGCGCGTAGGTATCGGCAAAGTCGGCCACGGTCGCGCGTTTCAGCGGCTTCATCACGATCGAGCCGACGCAATAGGCGAGACCCGCGATGCGGGGACCCGCCGCGGCGATCGCGGCGGTGAGGGCAGCATCATCGGTGACATCGGCCATTGCGTGGCGCGCACCGAGCTCGGTTGCGAGCGCCGCAAGCGCCGCGCCATCGCGCCCGATGAGATGCAGATCGGCGCCGCGCGCCGCCAGCGTGCGCGCAAGTGCAGCACCGACGCCGCCGGTGGCGCCGAGAATAACGATTGGATCAGACATGCGTACCTCCGCCTATATAAATGGGGTGGCCGCTCTTTATCGCGAGGTCACACAGGCTCATAAACATGACTACGGTAAAATTCGCGAAAGAGCTTCATGCACCAGCTGATTCTGATGCGCCACGCCAAGGCCGAACGTGCCCGCGACGATGAACCCGATCATATGCGGGCGCTGAGCCCTGCCGGCCGCGATGCCGCGCTGCGGATGCGCAGCCTCGCGCGCAGCCTGGGGCTGGAACCGGACGTGGTTCTGGTCTCCTCGGCACGGCGCACGCGCGACACGCTGGATTGCGTCGCGTTCTGGGACGATCAGCCGAATATCGAAACGCTCGACGCGCTCTATATGGCGCCTCCAGCCCGCCTGCTCGAAATTCTGCAAGGGCTGCGCGAGACGGTGCGCAGCGTGATGATCATCGGCCATAATCCCGGCTTGCACGATCTGGCGCTGGACCTTGCGGCGGGCGCGCCGGGCGCAAGGGCCGCGCCCTCGGCCGCGCACATCGCGTTAAACGAGGGATTTCCGACCGCGCGGCTGGCGGATTTCCTGGTGCTGACGCCCTGGCGCGACCTGCGGGCCGCGGGCGTGCGATTGCAGCGGGTGATCGATCCGCCCACCACGCGATGATTTATGCTGCATGCGCGAAGGTTGCGCGATGATGCGGGTTCGATTTACACTCGCTTAAGTTTTAGCCGGTATCGTTTGATCAAATGCGCGATGGGACACAACGCACCGTCCCGATCGCCCCAAGGGACCATGCCAATGAGCGCCAGCGCCAAACCGAGCCAAGCCACCATCACCATCGAAGGCAGCAACACGACGGCGGTGCTGCCGCTGCTGTCCGGCACATTGGGGCCGCAGGTCGCCGATATACGCAAGCTGCAAGCCCAGGCCGGAATCTTCACCTTCGATCCCGGCTATGGCGAGACGGCGTCGTGCGAAAGCAAGATCACCTATATCGATGGCGATGAGGGCGTGCTGCTGTATCGGGGCTATCCGATCGCGCAACTCGCTGAAAAATCGACGTTTCTGGAAGTCGCCTACCTGCTGATGTATGGCGACCTGCCGAACGCGGCGCAGTTCGAGGAGTTCAACCACGGCGTGACCATGCACACCATGCTGCATGAGCAGATCCGCCGGTTCTGGGAAGGCTTCCGGCGTGATGCGCACCCGATGGCGGTGCTCTGCGGCGTGGTCGGCGCAATGTCGGCGTTCTATCCCGACAGTGTGAACATCAACGATGCGCGCGAGCGCGAGATCAGCGCGTTCCGGCTGATCGCGAAAATTCCGACCATCACGGCCTGGGCGTATAAATATTCGATCGGTCAGCCGTTCATGTATCCGCGCAACGATTTGTCGTACGCGGAGAATTTTTTGTACATGATGAACGCGGTGCCGGCCGAATCGTACCGCAAAAACCCCATCCTCGAACGGGCGATGGACCGGATCTTGATCCTGCACGCCGATCATGAACAAAACGCCTCGACCTCGACCGTGCGCCTCGCCGGATCGACCGGCGCCAACCCGTTCGCCTGCATCGCCGCCGGCATTGCAGCGCTGTGGGGCCCCGCTCACGGTGGTGCCAACGAAGCCGTGCTGAAAATGCTCGGTGAAATCGGTGATAAAAAGAACATCCCGGCATTCATCGCCGAAGTGAAAGACAAGAGCAGCCATACCAAACTGATGGGTTTCGGCCACCGGGTGTATAAAAACTTCGACCCGCGCGCGAAAATCATGCAGCAGACCTGCTACGAAGTGCTCGGCGAACTCGGCATCAAGAACGATCCTCTGCTCGACCTCGCCATGGAACTCGAGAAAATCGCGCTCGATGACGATTATTTCGTCAGCCGCAAACTCTACCCGAACGTCGATTTCTACTCAGGTATCATCCTGAAAGCGATGGGCTTTCCAACCACCATGTTCACCCCGCTGTTCGCCCTCGCCCGCACCACCGGTTGGATCAGCCAATGGATGGAAATGATCGAAGATCCCCAGCAACGCATCGGCCGCCCACGCCAGCTTTATACCGGCGCCCCACAACGCGACTACGTCGCCATCGCCGCGCGAGCGTAGCCGCGCGGCACCCTGGTGCCGACCGGTTGGGTGCCGCTCGGAGCGAGTAAGGCGGGGGGCTACGCCCCCTCGACCCCCACTAAGGGCGGAGCCCTTAGAACCCGCTAGTTTTAGGCAAGGGGAGGGCGCTGCCTCGGTGGTTCCGTCTATCTGGCCTGGGTCGCCCTCCCCTTGCCTAAAACTAATGGATTTTAAAGGCTCCGCCTTTAACGGGGTCCAGGGGCAGAGCCCCTGGCCTTGCTTTCTCCCAGCATCACCCCACCCATCGCCATCAGGGCGCGACGTCGCTTGTGCGCCGCTGGCGGGTTGTTTTGGCCCATTTCCGTCGTTGGGCGGCTTCGGCGCGTTTATCGCCGCGGCGTGCGAGGTGGGCCATTTCGCGATCGAGTTTGGCGTAATCGGTCAGGCGGTGGGCTTCGAGCGTGCCGTCGGCGATGGCGGCCTGAACGGCGCAGCCGGGTTCGGCTTCGTGCCGGCAATCGGAGAACCGGCAGTGTGTGGCGATTGTGGTAATGTCGGCGAAGGCGTCGTCGAGCCCTTCGGTCTGCCATTGGGTGATCGCGCGGATGCCGGGGGTATCGAGGATGAGACCGCCGCCATCGAGGGCGAACAGGTCGCGGCTGGTGGTGGTGTGGCGGCCGCGGCCGTTTTCATCGGTGATGGAGGTGGCCTGGCGGTCGGTGCCGAGCAGGCGGTTGACCAGGCTGGATTTGCCGACGCCGGAGGAGCCGACCAGCAGGGCGGTTTCGCCGGGGCGGATCAGGGCGCGCAGGGCGGCGATGCCTTCGCCGGTCGCGTTGGAGACCAGGTGGACGGCGACGCCGGGGGCTTCGATGGCGAGTTGGTCGATCATCGGTGGGGCGAGTCCGAGGTCGATTTTGGTCAGCACGATCATCGGGACGGCGCCGGAGCCATAGGCGGCGCCGAGCAGGCGTTCGAGGCGGCGGGTCGAGAAATCGGCATCGGCACCGGTCACGATGAAGACGTAATCGATATTGGCGGCGATGATCTGTTCGCCTTTGGCGACGTCGTGACGGGTCAGGTCACCGACCGCGCGGGCGAATTTGGTGCGGCGGGGCAGCACGGCATCGATGGTCGCACCACCGCCTTCGAGGCGGGCGACGACGAAATCGCCGACCACGGGCAGGCCGAGGTCGGTGTCGCGATGGCGCATCCGCCCTGCACATTGGGCGCGGATGGTGCCGCCGGCGTAGGCGAGTTCATAATGGCCGCGGTGATGCGCGATGATGCGGCCGGCGATGTGGGTGGGTTCGGCGATGTCAGCGAAGGATTGAGCGAGGGTTTCGCTCCATCCGAGATGGTCGAGATCGGTCATTTCGATCAGGCTCCGTGAGGATAGCGGCAGGCGGGCCTGAGCGTCCGGTCGGTACGCGTCAGGCGCGGGGGCGGGCGACGCGCAGAGCGTCGGGGCGGTTCACAATGACTGTCATGCTGCCCTCCGGTTGCCTGGGTTGGTACTCGTTTCAGATGGACCGTTTGGCGGCGGATGTCGAGGATAAAGGTCTGTCGGCGGCACTTCTTTTCTGCACGACCGAGGCAGCCCGTCCTTATTCTTCCAAATCATGAAACCGGGTGTAGTCGATCGCGAAACTGCCATCGGCCGCGCGATCGAAAATATCGACGAAACGGGCGCCGAATTTGATATCGGTGAAGTTATAGATATGGCGGGTCGCGACGGTCGAGAGCAGCGTGTCGTCGAGGCCGGTGAGGACGCAGATAAAGATGCAGTGCTCCCGCGCCAGGGCTTCGGCATCGAGCCCGTAGAGCGGGCTGGATTCGGTGATGCGATGCATGACCGACCAGGACAGCGCGAAGGCGGGCGAGCGGTCGCGCACCAGAGTGAGGTCGAGCAGGCGGCGCAGATTGTTGCCTTCGGGGTCGATTTCGTCGCGGGTCATGGCGACCGTCATTTCCGCGTTGGTCAGGGCGTTGCGGCGGCGGTTGGCGGCGCGGAACATCAGCGTGGGGACGCCGTTGACCGGGTGAATGACGGCGATTTTCGAGAACATCACACGCGCCTGCGGCCGCGAGAGGCGGGCGAACAGCAGGCCGGTGGCGAGTGCTGTGGAAAGCAGGCCGGTGATGATTTCGACGCTGGCGACCGAATTGGCCAGGATGGTCTTGGGGTAGAGCACGCCATAACCGGTGGTCGAGAAGGTCTGCACCGAGAAGAACACGGCATCGCCGTAGTTGCCGGGCTGGGCACCGCCGATGCCGCCGATCAGCCAGTAGATCGTGCCGAACATGAAATTCATCGCCACGATGCCGAGTGCCAGCAGGCCGACCAGGGTGGCCAGCCGCATGGTCATCAGCGCGTGGAACAGGTCGGAAAAGCCGACGCGGCCGAGGCCGCGCCGTTCGATCCGGCGGAGCATTTCCGCCGAGAACGGCGCCGGCGTTTTGCGCGGGCGCCGTCTGGGTGGACGGAGCGTCAGGACTGCTGGCGGCGGAGGAAGGCGGGGATGTCGATCCCGATTTCCTCGTTATGGGCGAGGCGGACGGCCGGGCGTGGTTCGCTCTGCTGCACCGGCGCGACGGCGGCATGCGGCGCCGGTGCCGGTTGGTGTTGCTGCGGGGCCGGTGCCTGGTAGTGTTGCGGTGCCGCTTCCTGCGGCATCACGTAGGCGTGCTGCTGCGGCTCCTGGCGGGGGGCTTCGGTCGGCATCGGTTGCGGGGCCGCGGCACCGCGGAAGCCGTTGGTCATGCGGCTGAACAGGCTCGCCTTGCGCGCCGGTTCGGCGGCCCGGGGCGCATCGCGATAGGCGGCGGGAGCCGAGATCGGCGCACGCATCGGTGGTTCGCCCTGCGTCATCGGTTGTGCGTGCATCGCCTGGGTGTGTGCCGCCTGGATATGTCCAGCCTGGGTGGCGGCCATCGGCACCTGTTGCGGTGCATGCTGCATCGGGTGCGCTGCGCCCTGCTGGGCCGCTTGCTGCTGCATCGGGCTGGAGGGAACCACGTTCAGAACAGGCTGCTGGTGCTGACCGGTGCTGATGTTGGCGACCGCATCGTTCATGACACCGCCACCACCGCCCATGGCGACCAGTTTCGGCCGTTCGGACTGCGCCGGTGCGGCGGAATCGATGCCGGTGGCGACAACCGAAATGCGGACCCGGCCGCCGAGATTCTCATCGAGCGCCATGCCGACCATGATGTTGGCATCTTCGTCGACTTCCTCGCGGATGCGATTGGCCGCCTGGTCAAGCTCGAACAGGGTGAGGTCGGAACCGCCGGTGATATTGATCAGCAGGCCGCGCGCGCCCTTCATGTTGGTGTCTTCGAGCAGCGGGTTGGAAATCGCGGCCTCGGCGGCGCGGATGGCGCGGTCTTCGCCCTCGGCCTCGCCGGTGCCCATCATCGCCTTGCCCATTTCCGACATCACCGAACGAATGTCGGCGTAGTCGAGATTGACCATGCCGGGCACGACCATCAGATCGGTCACGCCGCGCACGCCCATGTAGAGCACATGGTCGGCCATTCTTGAACAGGTTCTGGTTCGGAATGACGATCAATGTATCGACGTAGTTCTGCAGTTCGGTGATGCCTTCATCGGCCGATTTCAGGCGGCGCTTGCCTTCGAAGGAAAACGGCTTGGTGACGACGCCCACGGTGAGAATACCGCGTTCGCGCGCCATGCGGGCAATCACCGGCGCCGCACCGGTGCCGGTGCCGCCGCCCATGCCGGCGGTGATGAACACCATGTGCGCGCCATCGAGGTGCCGGGCGAGATCCTCGGCGGCTTCCTCGGCGGAGGCCTTGCCGACTTCCGGCCGGCCGCCAGCGCCGTTGCCCTGGGTGATGTGCGGGCCAAGCTGGATGCGGCGTTCGGCGCGCGAGAGAATCAATTGCTGCGCATCGGTGTTCGCGACCACGAAATCAACACCGGGCAGATTGAGCGCGATCATGTTGTTGACCGCGTTGGTCCCACCGCCGCCGACACCGATGACGGTGATGCGAGGGGTGAAATCGGTGTGGCTGGTTTTCTGGGGGATGAGGTTGAGCGTCATGATTATGTCTCCTGGCAGGCGGGCGTTATGCGTTTTGCGATCGCGCGAAGGGCGGGTGAACGAGGGGTTGCGGCGTGGGGGCGGTGCGTCATGTCAGAGGCGCCGCTTGAGGAAATTGATGATGCGGCCAACGGTGCCGCTCGGCGTCTCGGTGGTGAAGTCGAGATCGTGCATGGTCTGGCCATCGCCGGTGGCAAACGCCAGGAGCCCGATCAGTGTGGCGAAATTGGGCCCGGTCGCGGCATCCGGCAGGCCGATCACGCCGAACGGGCGGCCGAGCCGGACCTGCCGGTTGAGGATATGCGCGGCGAGTTCACGCGCGCCGACCAATTGTGCGGCGCCGCCGGTCAGCACCACGCGCCCGCCGGCCGCGCGGCCGAGGCCGGAGGTTTCGATCCGGTCGCGCGCCAGTTCGAAAATCTCTTCAAGGCGCGGGCGGATAATCGAAACCAGCGCGCTGCGCGGCACTTTGGCGAGCTGATATTCCGCCTCGCCGACCAGCGGCACGTGCAGCAGTTCGCGCACATCGTCCGGGCTTTCCTGGCAACTGCCGAACAGGGTTTTCAACCGCTCGGCATGGGCAACCTGGGTGGACAGCAGGCGGGCGACATCGTTGGTGACGTGAATGCCGCCGATCGGTAGCTGGGCGGTGTGCAGCAGATGACCCTCGGCGAACACCGAAATCGTGGTGGTGCCGCCGCCCATATCGATCACGGTGGCGCCAAGCTCGCGTTCGTCTGCCACCAGAGTGGCGAGGCCGGCGGCGAAGGGGGCGGAAACCATCGCCGATATTTCAAGCTCGCACCGCTCGAGGCAGGCGGTCATGGTCTTGATCGCGGTGGAGGCGGCATCAACAACATGAAGCTGCGCCGTCAGCGTGTCGCAGTACAGGCCGCGCGGATCGGCGACGCCGCCGGTCTCGTCGCTCGCAAAGTTCAGCGGCAGGACATGGATGGTGCCGCGCCCCTCGGTCGAAGCACGGGCGCGCGCTTCGCGGACGACGCGGCGGATATCATCGCCGGTGACGGCGCGGCCATCGATCGGCCATTGCACGTTGAACAACCGCGACTGCGGCTGGCCGCAGGACAGATTGACCACGACCGATTTCAACCGCATGTCCGCCTGGTCTTCCGCCGCACCGACGGCAGCGCGGATGCTGCGCTCGGCCTCATCGAGATCGACGATGCCGCCCGCCTTGATGCCGCTGCCCTTCTGCCAGCCGAACCCCAGCGCGCGCAGCCGACCATCGGATTCCGCACGGCCGATCAGGCAGGCGATTTTGGTCGAACCGATATCGAGCACGCCGAACGGGCCGGATCGCGCGGGCCGCGGCCTTGCGTTGTCAGGCCGCCCCTCGCCTTTTGGCGATGGCAGCGCGGCACGCCTCGACATGTCGTTCATGGCGCGGTCCTTTTCATGATTGATGCCCCGGTGCTGCGGCTTCCGAGAGGAACCCCTTGGGATAGGGGCGCACCACCAGACGATCCGCGAGCCGCAGATCGATGGTCAGCACCGGGCGTTCCAGCAGGTTGATCCGGTCGTCCGCCTGCATCAGCCGCGCCATCGCGGTCGCTTCATGCTGGTCCGGCAGCTTGACCGTGGTGTGGTCGCGCAACAGCAGATTCCAGCGCAGATTGTCGATCCGCTCGGCGGCGACGACGTGTTTGGCGATCGAGGGATATTGTTTCAGCAGGGCGAGCAGCGCCTTTGCGTGCTGCGGCACGCCGGCGCCGACCAGCAGCGGCAGGTCAGGGTCGTGCGCGCGGGCGGCCGCGGCATCGTGGCCGAGCAGCACGGTGCCGTCCGGCCCGATCAGGGCGAAGCGGTTGTCGGGCTGTTGCCAGATCGCGATGGGACGGCGCTCGACCACGGCAACCCGCACCGTATCGGGCAGCAGGCGTTCGACGGTCGCGCTCCGCACCGCCCCCAGGGCCGCGATCCGCGCCGAGGCCTGGGCGGGCGAAAATCCGAGGATCGGCATGCCCTTGGCCACACCGAGCGCCCGCTCGATCGCCGCGCGGGGCGTGGTCGAGGCACCGGAGATTTCGATATGGCGAACCCGGAAGCCGCCATCCGCCAGCACCGCGGCGGCGGCGTTATGCACCGGGCGGAACAGCGCATCGACCCCGCGCAGCCCGAGCGGCACGATCACCAGGGCAGACACGATGGCGATGCCGAAAATAATCGGCTTGCGCGATTTGCGCAGCCGGCGCAGCAGCAGGGTGCGCGCGCTGGGGCGATCCTGCACGACCGGCTTGCGGGATTTGGGTTTTACACGCGGCATGCGGCGTGCTCCACCATCCAGGCGCACAACGCCGGGAAATCGATGCCGCAATAAGCCGCCTGCTCGGGCACCAGCGAGGTCGGCGTCAGGCCCGGCTGGGTATTGACCTCGAGCAGCACCAGACGATCGGTTTCGTCATCGTATCGGAAATCGGCGCGCGAGGCGCCGCGGCAGCCGAGCGCGTGATGCGCCGCGACCGCGACATCCTTGGCCCGCGCAGTGATTTCCTGCGTCACGCGGGCCGGCACATCGTGGCGGGAGCCGCCTTCGGCATATTTGGCCGTGTAATCGTAGAACCCATCCGAGCGGATTTCGGTCACCGCCAGCGCCCGGCCATCGAGCACGGCGACGGTGAGTTCGCGGCCCGGGATATATTCCTCGGCCATCACGGTGTCGCCGAACGGCCAGTCGCGCGCGATATCGGCGCGGCGATTATCGCCGTGGCGGATGATATGCACACCGACCGAGGAGCCTTCATTGACCGGTTTCAGCACATAGGGCCGCGGCAGCGGATCGGCCTCGGCGAGTTCGTCGCGCGGCACGATGCGATGCTGCGCCAGCGGCAGGCCGGCGGCGGCGAAGGCGGCCTTGGCGACCGATTTATCCATCGCCATCGCGGAGGCGCGCACGCCGGAATGGGTGTAGGGGATGCCCATATAATCGAGCACGCCCTGGATCGTGCCATCCTCGCCGAAGCGGCCGTGCAGCGCGTTGAACACCGCATCCGGCGCGGGCGTGAGTGCGGCGATCACCGCGCTGAGATCGGCCCCGACCTCGATGGCGAGCACCTCGTAACCGGCGGTGCGCAGGGCGGCGATCACCTGGCGGCCGGTGGCAAGACTAACCTCGCGCTCCGCCGAGATGCCGCCGAACAGCACCGCGACGCGCTTGATGCCGGGCGAGGCACCGATCATGACCGCGCCCTTGGCACGACGCCGATGCGCTTGATTTCCCACAGCAGCGCAATGCCGGTTTCGGCGCGCACGCGCGCGCGCACCGCATCGCCCAGAGCTTCGAGGTCGGCGGCGGTGGCGGCACCGCGATTGATCAGGAAATTGCAGTGTTTTTCGGAAACCTGGGCATCGCCGATCACCATGCCGCGGCAACCGGCCTGATCGATCAACTGCCAGGCCTTGTGACCCTCCGGGTTACGAAACGTCGAGCCGCCGGTGCGCGCGCGGATCGGCTGGCTCGCCTCGCGATTGGTGCGGATATCGGCCATCCTGGCGGCAATCGCTGCCGGTTGATCGCCACGCGCGATCAGGCGGGCGCGCACGACGATGCCGCCCGGCGGCAGGCTGGCATGGCGGTAGGACAGCGCGAGATCGGCCGCGGTGTAGCGGGCGATGGTGCCGTCGCGCCCGATGATCTCGGCCCAGTCGAGCACGTCGCGGATTTCGCTGCCATAGGCGCCGGCGTTCATCGCGACGGCACCGCCGAGCGAGCCGGGAATGCCGGACAGGAATTCGAGACCGGCAAGACCGGCGGCGGCGGCGGTTTCGGCAATCGTCATGTCGAGCGCCGCCGCACCCGCGATCACGCCATCGGGCTCGATCGCGATGTCGCTGAAGCCGCGCGCGAGTTTGACGACGATGCCGGGAATCCCGCCATCGCGAATAATCAGGTTCGAGGCCGCCCCGATGATGGTAACCGGCAGTTCCGGCGGCACCGAAGCCATGAACGCCGCCAGATCATCGGCGTCCTGCGGGCGCAGCAGATACGCGGCCTCACCGCCCACCCGAAACCAGGTGGCCGCCCCCAGCGGCGCATCGAACGCCACCCGGCCGCGCGGGGCCGGCAGGCTGTCGCGCCAGTCGGCCTGGATGCTGGCGGCCATCATCGCAGGCCACCCTGGCCGCGGCGGTTTTGATCGGTCAGCGCCTGCAACTGCGCCGGCAGCGCCTGCGCCCATTGGGTGATGGTGCCGGCACCGAGACAGACCACGAAATCGCCGGGGCGGGCGATCGCGTTGACCATTTCGGCCAGATGATCGGGGCTGGCCAGCGGCACCACGGCACGATGCTGGCGCGAGCGCAGGCCATCGATCAAGGCATCGCGATCAACGCCTTCGATCGGCTCTTCACCGGCGGCGTACACATCAGCGACGATGACGGTATCGGCATCGTTCATGCAGGTGCAGAAATCATCGAACAGCGAGGCAAGGCGCGAGAACCGATGCGGCTGCACGACGGCAATCACCTCGCGCGCGCCGGCCTGCCGCGCCGCCTTCAGCACCGCCGCGATCTCGACCGGGTGATGGCCGTAATCATCGATGATGGTGATGCCGCCGACCTCGCCGGTTTTGGTGAAACGGCGCTTGACGCCGGCAAACCCCGCCAGGGCCGCGCGCAGATCGATTTCGGGCACGTCCATCTCAAGCCCGATGGTGATGGCCGCGAGCGCGTTCGATACGTTGTGATTGCCGAGCATCGGCAGGCGGAACGGGCCCATCCGGCGCGCCTTGCCGCCGATGCGGTCGGACAGGCGCACCTCGAAGGTCGCGCCATTGCGGTCGGACATGATGCGCTCGGCACGGACGTCGGCCTGCGGCGAGAACCCATAGGTGATCAGCCGGTGATCCGACAGATCGGGGATCATCTGCTGCACCGCCGGATGATCGATGCACAGCACCGCGAATCCATAGAACGGGATGTTCGAGACGAACTGCCGATAGCCCGCCTCCATCGCCTCGCGGGTGCCCCAATGGTCGAGATGTTCGGGGTCCATGTTCGTGACGACCGCGATGACCGAGGGCAGGCGAAGAAAGCTGCCGTCGCTTTCATCGGCCTCGACCACCATCCAGTCGCCCGTGCCGAGGCGCGCATTGGTGCCGTAGGCGTTGATGATGCCGCCGTTGATCACGGTGGGATCGAACCCGGCACCTTCGAGCACAGCGGCGACGATGCTGGTGGTGGTCGTCTTGCCGTGGGTGCCGCCGATCGCGACCGACCAGCGCAGGCGCATCAGTTCGGCCAGCATTTCAGCGCGCCGCACCACCGGGATCAGCTTGCTGCGCGCGGCCTGAACCTCGGGATTGTCGCGCGGCACCGCGGTCGAGATCACGACGACCTGAGCGGTGCCGAGATTGGCGGCGGCATGGCCGATCGCGACCTGGATGCCGGCGGCGCGCAAGCGGGCGACATTGGCGTTTTCCGCAATGTCGGAGCCCTGCACGGCGTAGCCCAGATTATGCAGCACCTCGGCAATGCCGGACATGCCGATACCGCCGATACCGACGAAATGGATCATCCCGATCCCGAGCGGCATCGCCCTCATGATACGCGCGCCGCGACACAGGATTGCACCAGATCGGCGAGCCGCGTGCTGGCATCGGCGATGCCGCAGGCGGCCGCCGCCTGCGCCATCGCGGCCAGCCGGCCGGGTTCGGCCAGCAGCGTTTCAACCGCGCGGGCCAGCACGGGCGGGGTGAGGCTCGCCTGATCGAGCCGGATGGCGCCGCCCTTGCGCGCGATCGCATCGGCGTTGTGGCGCTGATCGGCATTGATCGCGAGCGGGATGAAAATCGCCGGCCGGCCGATCACCGCGAGTTCGGCAACCGTCGAGCCCCCGGCGCGGGCGATGACCAGATGTGCGGCGGCGATGCGGGGTGCGACATCGGTGAAAAACGGTGCGAGGTCGTTGGTGATCGCGGCGGCATCGAGCAGCGCGCGCGCGGCCGCGATTTCGGGTTGCGGGCATTGCATGGTCAGGCGGATCCGGCGGCGCAGGGGTTCGGGCAGGGCCGCGAGCGCGGCCGGGATCAGGCTCGCAAAAATCCGCGCGCCGAGCGAGCCGCCCAGCACCAGCAGATCGATGGTTTGAGCGGGCGGCACGAAGGGCGCGGCGAGCAGCTTCACCACCGCCGGGCGCACCGGGTTGCCGGTCAGCGTGGTCTTGATCCGCCGTGGCACCGCCTCGGTCTTTGGAAAACTGGTCGCCAGATGATCCGCGATCCGCGCGAGCATGCGGTTGGCACCGCCGAGGATGGCGTTCTGGTCGTGCAGAATAACAATGGGCCGGCGACGCAGGCCGAGCGTTGCCACGATCGGCGGCACCGAGGGATAGCCACCGAACCCGATCACCGCCGCCGCGTCGAGCGTGGTGAGCAGGGTGCGGGCCGATTTCGTGCCGCGCGCGAGTTGTCGCAGGCCAGCGGCGACCCGCGCGGGGCTACGCCCGGCCAGGCCGGCCCCTTCGATCACATGCTGCTCGCACCCGGCGAAGACCGCGGATTGACCGGCGCCGGAGCGCGCATCGGTCATCAGCACGACGCGCTCACCCCGCCGCATCAGCACATCGGCCACGGCTTCGGCAGGAAACAAATGACCGCCGGTGCCCCCGGCGGCGATGATGATGGGTTTGAGCATCGTGCCTCTCATGCCACCCGGTCCTGCATGGTCGCGCCGGCGCCGCGTTCGGCGGCGCGTTCCGCGTGGTTGCGCTTGCGGGTCAGCGCCAGCAGGAATCCCATGTGCAGCCCGACCGCGAGCACCGCCGAACCACCGTAGGAAATGAACGGCAGCGTCATGCCCTTGGTCGGGATCAGCGACAGCGACGACGCCATGTTGATGAACGCCTGCAGCCCGAAACTGACCAGCAGGCCCGATGCCAGCACGATGACCGCGAAAATCAGAATAATGCCGAGGCAGACGATCAACCCGAATTCCTCACCGGCCACCGCGAACACGAAATCGGAGCGCGCATCCGGCAGATAATGTTTCACCTGGCCTTCGCCGGAGCCACGGCCCCACAGGCCGCCGTTGCCGAACGCCGAAAGTGCGGTAATCGCCTGATACGCCTTGTCCTTGGTCGGGTGCAGAAACAGCATCACGCGCATGTGGACATGGGCGATGAACTCGAACGCCGCAAAACCCGCGGCCCCGAAACCGGCCACCGCGATGCCGACCCAATACACATTGAGCCCATCGAGGAACAACTGGACCAGGAAGGTCGAGGCGACCAGCGCGGTCGAGCCGACATCGGGCTGGCGCAGCAGCATCAGCAGCACCAAACCGTTGAGGCCGAGTGCTGCCATCATGCCGGGAAAGCCAGGGGTGCGGCGGCGCTCGGCGAGCAGCCAGGCGGTCGCGATGATCAGCGCGGGCTTGAGGAATTCGGAAGGCTGGATCGTAAAGCCGGGCAGCGCGATCCAGCGCCGCCCACCATCGATCACCACGCCATGAACCAAAGTGAAGGCGGTCAGGATCAGAAAGATGATGCCGATACCCAGCGCCGCGAGCTTGACCTGCTTGAGGTCGAGCATCGAGGTCGCGATCATCACGAAGGCGCCGACCGCGAGGTAGACGATCTGCTTGATCATCACCATCGTGCGCGGATCGGACAAAGCGATATTGGTGGCCGGCGTCGCCGCAAGCGCCAGCACATAGCCGATGCCGACCAGCAGGATCAGGGCAGTGAGCATGACGCGATCGATGCTCCACCACCAGCGCCCGACGACCGAGGTATCCGCGCGTGAGAGAATCGGCATCAGGAGCACGCCGCCGGCAGGCTGATCGAACGTGCCGGGATCGAACGTGCGAGGGCAGCAAACTGCAAGCCGCGCTCAGCATAGTTGGCGAACTGGTCGAAGCTGGCCGCCGCCGGTGAGAGCAGCACGGTATCGATGCCGTGTCGGCGCGCGCGGTCGAAGGCCAGCGGCACCGCACGGTCGAGCGTGCCGGCGATTTCATGCGCGACGCCGTGCGCGGCGAGGGTTTGCGCGAACATCGCCGCATCGCGGCCGATCAGCACGGCATGGTCGATCCGGTCGAACCAGGGCGCCAGTCCAGCGATGCCACCATCCTTGCCGATGCCGCCCGCAATCCACACCACCCGCTCGAAACTATCGAGCGCGCGCGCGGCGGCATCGGCATTGGTGGCCTTGCTGTCATCGATGAAGTCGACGCCATCGATCGTCGCGATACGCTGCTGGCGGTGCGGCAACCCGGCAAAGCTCGCAAGCGCCGGTGCGATGCGGCCGCGTTCGATCCCCAGCGCCAACGCCACCGCCGCCGCGGCGGCGGCGTTCTGCGCGTTGTGCGTGCCGCGCAGCGCGGGCGCGGTTGACAGATCGGCGATCGGGCCAAATTCATCCTGCAGGATGCGACGATCGGCGAAAAAATCCGCCCGGTGACCGCCCGAAATCCGGATCAACCGGGCCGCATGCGTTGCAATGTCCCCGGCCAAAACGCGCGACGGTTCGTCGTCGATACCGATCACCGCCGTATCGGTATCAGTTTGACGCGCAAAAATCGCTGCCTTTGCAGCGACGTATCCGGCCATGCTGCCATGGCGGTCGAGGTGGTCGTGGGTAAGGTTCAGCATTATGGCTGCATCGAAGCGCATCGTTGCGATTCGCTCCAACATGTAACTCGACATTTCCAGCACATAAATGCCGTCATCGGGCAGCAGCGGCAGCGCGAGCGACGCCGGCCCGAGGTTGCCGCCAGCGGCGACCGGCACGCCAGAGGTTGCGAAAATATGCGCGAGCAGCGCCGTCGTGGTCGATTTGCCGTTCGTGCCGGTAATGCCTGCGAATCGCGCGGCGCTGCCGGCGGCGCGCACCGCGCGGAACAACAATTCGGCATCCGACAGAATAGCCACGCCCCGCGCGCGCATCGCCGCCGCCTCGGGGTGCGGTGCGGGACGATCATGCGGTATCCCCGGCGACAGGATCAGCGCGTCGAGCTGATCGACCTCGCTCGGCCTGGCGAGCGGAACACCAGCCGCATGGGCCGCATCGCGCCGCGCCGCATCATCGTCCCAGGCGACCACCGCGGCCCCCATGGTCCGCAACGTGACGGCGGCGGGCAGCCCGTTCTGGCCGAGGCCGAGCACGGCGAAACTCTGGCCTTCGAACACGCGCGGCCACGGTTTGATAACGTTGCTCATCGGATCTTCAGGGTTGCCAACCCTGCCAATCCCAGAATCATCGCGACGATCCAGAACCGGATCACGATCGTCGGTTCCGCCAGACCCTTCTTTTCGAAATGGTGATGCAACGGCGCCATCAAAAACACCCGCCGGCCGGTGCGCTTGTACCAGAACACCTGCACGATCACCGAAACCGTTTCGACGACAAACAAACCACCGACGATCGCGAGCACGATCTCGTTCTTGGTCGCAACCGCGACCGAACCGAGCGCGCCACCCAGCGCGAGCGACCCGGTATCGCCCATGAACACCGCGGCGGGCGGTGCGTTATACCACAGAAACCCCATGCCCGAGCCGATCAGCGCCGAGCAGAACACCGCGAGCTCACCGGTACCGGGTACGAAATTGATCTGCAGGTAATGCGCAAAAATGCGGTTGCCGACCAGATAGGCGATCAGCGCGAACACGCCGGCGGCAATGATCGTCGGCACGATCGCCAGACCATCCAGCCCATCGGTCAGGTTCACCGCGTTCGAGGCGCCCATCATGACGAACATCGCGATCAGCGGAAACGCCAGGCCGAACGGGATCAGCAGCGATTTGAACACCGGCACCGCCAGATCATCGGCAATCCCCGGCGGCATCAGCTCAGTGATCCAGATCGCCGCGACCAGGCCGATCAGCGCCTGGAACACCAGCTTGACCCGGCCGGGCACGCCCTTGGTGTTGCGCTTGGTCAGTTTCAGGAAATCATCGGCAAACCCGATCGCGCCGTAGCCGATCGTGACCATCAGCACCGCCCAGACATAGCCGTTTTCAAGATCGGCCCAGAGCAGGGTGGACACGCTCATCGCGATCAGGATCAGAAAACCGCCCATGGTGGGCGTGCCTTTTTTCTCGATCAGATGCCGCTCGGGCCCATCGAGGCGGATCGGCTGACCCTGCCGCTGGAGGGATTTCAGCCAGCGGATCAGGCGCGGACCGAGCAGGAAACTCACGATCAACGAGGTGATGCACGCACCACCGGCGCGGAAGGTGATGTAGCGGATCAGGTTCAGCACGTGAAACACGGCGCTGTGCGGCAGGAGAAGGGCGTAAAGCATCAGGCGGCGTCTTCAAGAAGAGTGATGATGGTGCGCATCCGCGAGCCGAGGCTGCCCTTGACTAACACGACGTCGCCGTCGCGCAGCGCATCGCGTACCGAAGGTGCGAGGTCAGCGGCGGTGGGTGCCCAGTGGCTCGCGCAGGCGGGCGGCAGATCATCGGCCAGCAGGCGCATCTTCTCGCCGCAGGCGAACACCAGGTCGGCGACCGCGGCCACCGGTGCCGCAAGATCGCGATGCTCGTCATCGGCGTAGTCGCCGAGTTCCAGCATGTCGCCGAGCACGACGATATGGCGGCCCGGATGCAGCGCCAGCACATCGAGGGCCGCGCGGATCGAAGCGCCGGAGGCATTGTAGCTTTCATCGAGCAGGGTGATCGTACCACCGCCGATCCGCAGGCTGCGCTGCGCACCCCGGCCGGGGAGCGGGGCAAACCCATCGAGCGCGGCGGCCGCCGCTTCGGCATCGAGCCCGAGTGCCACAGCGGCAGCGAGCGCTGCCACCGCGTTCATCGCCATATGGGTGCCGGGCGCGGCAAGGCGCAGGCGCACGATGCGATTGAGAATGTTGGCGACGATCGAAACACCACCGGCATCGCTCGCCGCATCGATCAGCCGGGCTTCGGCCAGATCATGCGTACCGAACGAAATGATCGTCGCACCATCCGGCGCGCGGCGCGCGAGGCGTGCCAGGTGCGGGCCGCGCGGCAGCACCGCCGTGCCACCGGGCAGCAGCCCGCGCAGCACTTCGGCTTTTTCATCGGCGATCGCCTCGATCGAGCCCATCAGGCCGATATGCGATGCCGCGATGCTGGTGATGATCGCGACATGGGGTCGCGCAATCGCCGCGAGCGGGGCAATTTCGCCGGGGTGGTTCATGCCGATTTCAACCACCGCGTAAGCCGCATCGGCCGGCAGCCGTGCCAGGGTCAGCGGCACGCCGATATGGTTGTTGAACGAGGCCTCGGCGGCGTGCGTCGCACCGAAACCCATGAATATGCGGCGTAGCATTTCCTTGGTGGTGGATTTGCCGACACTCCCTGTAACCGCGGCAACCCGTGCGGTGCTGCGGGCGCGGCCGAACGCGCCAAGCCGGCTCAGCGCGTCCTCGGTATCCTCGACCAGCAAAGCCGGACCTGCGCCCGCATCCTGCGAGACCAGCGCACCGGCAGCCCCCTGCCGCAAGGCGTCGGGCACGAAATCATGCCCGTCGCGCGTATCCTGCAAGGCCACGAACAGATCGCCCGGAGTGAGGCTGCGGCTGTCGATCGCAACGCCGGAGGCCGCGAACCGATCACGCGGAAACGCGCCGCCGGTGGCGATCGCGAGCTCGTCGGCGGACCATAATATCGTCATGCCAGCAGCGCCCGGATGATTGCGGCATCGTCGAACGGCAGCGTGGTGGTGCCAATGATCTGGCCCTGCTCATGCCCCTTGCCGGCCACCGCGAGCACATCGCCCGCGCGCAGCATGCCAAGCCCGGTGGCAATCGCGGTGCGGCGATCGCCGATGTCATGCGCCTCGGGGCAGGCGGCCAAAATGGCGGCGCGGATCGCATCGGGATTTTCGCTGCGCGGATTATCGTCGGTCACGATAACGATATCGGCGCGGCGGGCCGCGACCGCGCCCATCAGCGGGCGTTTGCCGCGATCACGATCGCCGCCGGCGCCGAACACCAGGATCAGCCGCCCGGTGGCGTGCGGGCGCAGCGCGGTCAGCAGGCGATCGAGCGCATCCGGCGTGTGGGCGTAATCGACATAGGCTGCCGCCCCGTTGGCCAGAATGCCGGCGCGTTCCAGCCGCCCCCGCACCGGGGCGAGAGCGGTGAGGTGATCGACCGCGTCCGCGACCCCGAGCGCGCGGGCAAGCCCGGCGGCGAGCAAGGCGTTATCCGCCTGAAACCGCCCGGGCAGCGGCAGGACAACCCGGCGCGTCGCACCGGCGCTGTGGATCACCAATTCCTGGCCTTCCGGCAACGGCGTGGCGCCGCGCAGATCGATCACCGAACCACCCTCACCCACCGTGCCCAGATCAGGGCGATGAGCGCGCAGCAGCGCCAGCGTGGCGGGATCAAGATCGGCCATCGCCAGCGCGGGCGCATCGCGCGGCAGACATTCGGTAAACAGGCGCAGCTTGGCGGCGCGATAGCCAGCCAGATCGCCGTGATAATCGAGGTGATCGCGCGTCAGATTGGTGAACCCCGCGGCGGCGAGATGCAGCCCGTCGAGCCGGCACTGGTCGAGCCCGTGGGAGGAGGCTTCGAGCGCCACATCATCGATCCCGGCCTGTTTCAATTGCGCGAGCGTGGTGGCCAGCGTCACCGGGTCGGGCGTGGTCAGGCTTTCGCCCGGCGCAAACCCGGGCGCGATCAGGCCGAGCGTGCCGAGCGAGGCGGCGCTCCGGCCCGAAGCCACGATGATCTGGCGCAGGAAATCGACGGTCGAGGTCTTGCCGTTGGTGCCGGTGATCGCGGCAATCCGGCGCGGCAGCTTCCCGGCCAGTGCCACCGCAAGCTCCGCGAGGCGACGGCGGGGATTGTCTTCGATCAGCAGCGGGCGCGGCGGCGTGCCGGCCGGCCAGGCGGTGCCAGGCGGCGCCAGCACGGCGGCGGCACCGCGCGCCACCGCATCCGCAATGAAGCGCGCCCCGTCGAGCCTGGTGCCGGGCAGGGCAGCAAAGATCATGCCGGGCAACACCGCGCGGCTGTCGGCGGTGATGCCGGTGATCGCACGCTCGGCGCCGATGATCCAATCGGGCGTCGCGTGCGTGATGCGGGCCAGCCGGCTCATCAGCTCATCCCCCCGCATGGGTGAACGGCGGGGTGACGTTCATGGTCTGGTGCGAGACGGCACCGCCGATGATCGGCGCGGACGGCGCGCTGATGGTCTCCGCCGTGGCACCCAGCGGCTGCCACATTTCGGTGCGGGCGAGTGCCGCATCATGCGCCGCCTCATCGATCGCCGCGGGCGGTTTTTCACCGGCCAGCATATAAGCGTATTTGCTCGCCCCCGGCGGGAACATATGCCCCGGCCCGAGTGCCGAGCGGCCGGGCGGCGCGGTCGGGTCGACCGGAATCGACAGCGCGGCCTGCGCGCTGGCGAGCGCATTGCCCGAGCGCGGCATGATGCCAAGCATCGGGCCGATGCGCGCAATGATATTGGCCACCGCCGGCGCCGCGACATAGCCGCCGGTGGTAAAGCCATGGCAGAACGGCATCATTTTCTTGGTCGCGTGCGGCTGCAACACCACCACGTACACCACATAGCGCGGGTTGGTCATCGGGAACGCCGCCATGAACGAGGCGTTGTTCAGGTGCTTCATGTAGCGCCCGCCCGGCCCGACCACCTGGGCCGTACCGGTCTTGCCGCCCACCAGATAGCCCGGCACGCGGGCGTAAACACCGGTGCCGTTGGGCGCCACCACGACATTGCGCATCATCTTGCGCATGATCAGCGAGGCTTTCGCGCTCATCACGCGCACGCCGGCGGGCGGTGGCCCGGCATCATCGAGCGAGGGTTTGTAGTAGACCCCGCCGTTGACCACCGGCACCACCGCCGAAATCAGTTGCAGCGGCGACATCGCGATGCCGTTGCCAAAGCTCACGGTCATGGTGGTGAGCAGTTTCCAGTTCGATTTCGGGTGATACATCGCCGGCTGCGCCTCGGGCAGCTGGATCGGCGGCTTGCCGAAGAAGCCAAGTTTTTTCAGCCAGGCGCGCTGGATGTCCGGCCCCAGGATCGTCGCGATGCGTGAGGCGCCGATATTGGACGACACTTCAAGAATATGCGGCACCGCCATCCAGATATGCGCGGGCTCGAAATCAGTCACGGTGAAGCGGCCGACATGCAGCGGATGCGTGGTATCGAACCGGTCCCAGTAATGGATCATGCCGGAGTTGATCGCCATCGACAGCGTCATCAGCTTGAACACCGAACCGGGTTCGTAGTCGCCGGAGACGCAGCGGTTGAACCGGTCGTTGGCGGGTGCCGAACCCAGATCGCCGGCGCTGTAATCGGGCAGGCTCGCCATGGCGAGCACGCGCCCGGTCCGCGCCGAAATCACGATGCCGCACGCCCCGATGCCATCGTAATCGGTCATCGCCTGCAGGGTTTCCTGCCGCACGATGCCCTCGGCCCCGATATCGATCGACAGGCGCAGCGGCGTCGCCGGATCAGCGGTCAGCGTTTTATTGAAATACTGCTCGACGCCGGCAATACCGCGCTGATCCGGCGTGACGCCACCCAGAATGTGCGCGGCCAGATCGCCTTCCGGGTAATGCCGATGCTCGATATCCTCGAAATACACGCCGGGAATGCCAAGCTGGTTGACCGCGAGCTCCTGCTCCGCGGTCAGGCCGCGATCGAGATAGACGAAGTCACGCTTGCGATCCGCGAGGCGGGCTTCCAGCCAGCCGGGATCGAGCGCGGGGATCACCGCGGCGATCTGGCGGGCAACCTCACCGGGATCGCCGATCTGCTTGGGATTGGCATACAGCGCGGCACCCGGCAGCGAAACCGCGAGAATAACGCCGTTCCGATCGGTGATTTCGGCCCGCGCGGGCGGTGGCAACAAAATATTGGTGCGCGGCAGTTCGGCGGCGATCGCCGCGGCATCCGGCCGGGTCGGATTGATCACCGACACATCGATCAGCCGCCCCGCGAGAATACCGTAAATCAGCAGAAACCCGACCAGGCCGAACACCATGCGCTTCTGCAGCACACCCAGCGCGGCGCGGCGCGCCAGATCGGGCGTGGTGATCCGCACATGCTCGACGCGCGGCGTCGCACCCTGCTCCGGCGCACCCGGGTTGCGCGCGGTATTCCACGCACCGGACCGCCGGGGAACATGCGGCGGCATCTGGTCCGGATGCGGGGCCTTGGTCATGGCGCGGTGCTGCCGACCGGGCGCGGCGGGGCCAGATTGGCGGCATAGCCACCGAAAACCGAGGTCGAAGCACCGGCTGCCGGGCGTGGCGCCGCGTGGAACGGGCGCTGCGGCACCGGCGGCGCGATGGGCGCGGATTGCGCGTTGATCGTCATCACCTGCGCGCCCATCGGGCGGACCGTGCGCGCCGGCGCCAGCACCGATCGGCCAAGCGGAATCGGGTGCGACCACACCGGATGCGCCGCTTTCGGCAGTGCATGGTGCACCACCGGCAGCCCGACCCGGTGAATGATCGGGCGCTGATGCGCCGACATCACCGGCCGCGCCGCGGCAAGCCGCGTCGTTGCCGTGGCCGACACACGCGTGCCGGATTGATGCTGCGCCGACGCCGCGACCGGAACCGCGTTGGGCGGCAGCACCACCGCCGGCGGTGCGATCGAGGCGATCGGACCGGATGCCGCGGTTGCATCGGGCAACTGGCTCGGCATGGGCGGCGGCAACGGCAGATGCGGCACGGTAGCACCCGGCGGCGGCAGCCGGTCGGCCAGTTCGGACCACGTCACCAACTGGTCCGGCGCCATCGGCTTGAGTTCGGGCAGGAACATCGCGGCAAGCCGCGTCAGGCGGTTGGGATCGGTCTCAAGCGCCCATTCGGCGCGCAACACCCGGATGCGCTGCTCGGAGGCGCGGATCTGGCTGGTCACACCGCCGATCTGGCGATCGAGCTGTTCAGCCTGATGCTTGACCACAAACATCCACGCACCGGACGACAGCGCCATCAGCGTGGTCACGAAGGTGACGGGGCGGATCATGCCGCCACCCGTTCGATCGCGCGCAGCCGGGCAGACCGGGCGCGCGGATTGGCGGCGACCTCGGCATCGCCCGGCGTGATCACGCCCTTGGTCAGCGGTTTGAAATCGGCCAGCGCGGTCGGCAAAATGCTGGACGGATCATGGCGCGAAGGCCCGGCGGTACGGCCGGATGCGGCCTGCATGAAGCGCTTGACCATGCGATCCTCCAGGGAATGAAACGAAACCGCGACCAGGCGGCCACCGGGCGCGAGAAGTGATGCCGCCTGCGCGAGGCCGCGCTCGATCTCCGCCAATTCCTGGTTCACCTCGATCCGCAACGCCTGAAAGCTGCGCGTGGCGGGGTGGATGCCGGATTTATCCGGGCGCACCACGGTGCGGATCACCGCGGCAAGATCGGCGGTGGTTTCGAACGCCTGGGTCGCGCGGCGCGCCACGATCGCGGCGGCAATCCGGCGCGAGGCGCGCTCCTCGCCGAACTGGTACAGAATATCCGCAAGCTCGGCCTCACCGCGGGTATTGACGATCTGTGCGGCGGTCTCGCCGGTCGATCCCATGCGCATGTCGAGCGGCCCATCGCCCCGGAATGAAAAGCCGCGCGCCGGATCATCGATCTGATAGGACGACACGCCGAAATCGAACACCGCACCGTCGAGCGCCGCAACCCCTGCCGCTTTCAACAAATCGAGCAGATCGCCAAACCGCCCCTCGATCAGATGCAGCCGGTCGGGATATTGGGCCGCCAGCGCCGCCCCGCGCACGATCGCGGCCGGATCACGATCGATCGCCCAGATCGTGCAGCGCGCCGCTGCCAGCAGGGCCGCACTGTAGCCGCCGCCACCGAACGTGCCATCGAGATAAATGCCGCCGTCGCGCGGTGCCAGCATCGCCACCGCCTCGTCGCGCAGCACCGGAATATGGCCGCTCATACCAGCACCCCGGACGGCAGCGTCATGCTCGCGGCCCGCTCCGGTTCGCGCACCGCGGCGCTGCGCCGCCCGGCCGCTTCCGGCTCCCAGATCTGAAACGTCGAGCCGACGCCCTTGAACACCACGGAATCGGTCAGCCCGGCATGGCGGACCAGTTTTTCGGGCAGCAGCACCCTGCCCTCCTTGTCGGCATCGAGCTTATAGGCATCGCCATAGATCAGCTCGGCCAGATCATCGTGCTGATCGCTGAAAATCTGCAAATGATCGAGCTTCGCCGCCAGCGTCTTGAACATCGGCTCGGGCCAGGCCTCGATGCAGGCATATTTATGCGAAGGGCGGAAAATCAGCCGGATCGGCTCGGCATCACCGCGCAGTTTCGCCCGGAATGGGGCGGGGATCGAAACCCGTCCCTTCGCGTCGAGCCGGTTCTGGTGGGTGCCGAGAAATTGGCTCATGCGGCTGCGTCAAAGCCCTTTCGTCTCGCCTGTTATGCCTCGCTGCAAGCTGTCGAATGCAAGGAATCAACCATCGCACCCGATTCGCCGTGGGTGAGCATGGGATATCATGGGCAAATATGGGCGTCAAAGGGTTTATGCCTGCGAATCATAATAAACATCGGCATTATCGGCAACAAATCGGAATCGTTAACGAATGATAAACAGATAAACCAACAACTCGACTATGTTTCTGTTTTGTTCCTATAGACAAGCGCGCAAGGTTAATTGTCGCTTGCCTCACCGCCCGCCACGGTGCCGTCAATCCGTTGTCAGCGAATCGTAATCGGCAGCATTGTAAGCCGGTGCAGCCGCGTCATCGCGACGACCGCGCGCAGCTGCGGTGGCAATTCGGCGATCGCAAGCGGATTGGCCCGCTGGAACGCCCGCGCCAGCAGCGCGTGAATACCCGGCTGTGCATTGCCATCGGTAATGTCCAGCGGCGCGTGCACCGGCAGTTTCAGCGCGGCGCGCACCGCATCGAACGCGGTATGATACCCGCCGATCTGATCGACCAGCCCACGCTGCTTGGCCTGCACCCCGGTCCACACCCGCCCCTGACCGATCGCATCGATCTGGGCCGGCGTCATGTGCCGCCCGGATGCCACCCAGCCGACGAATTGCTGGTAGTCGAGCTTCAGCATGGCCTGCAAATTGGCCATCTGCGCCGGTGTCCACGCCGTGGTCGGGCTGTCGAACAACGCATTCGCCCCGCGCGACGCTCCCGCAACCGTCACCCCAATCTTGTCAAGCAGCCCACCGAAACTCAGCTTGCCGCCGAGCACGCCGATCGAACCGGTCAGCGTCGCGGGGTCAGCGACCAGCACGGCGCCATGGCTCGAAACCCAGTAGCCGCCCGAGGCATCGAGCGCGCCCATCGAGACGATCAGCGGCTTGTGCACCGCCTGCGCGCGCGCGACCTCCGCTCCGATCAGCGCCGATCCGGTCACGGTGCCGCCCGGCGTATTCAGCCGCAGCACGATCGCCTTGATCGATGGATCATCCAGCGCATCGCTGATTTCACCCGCAAGCCGGCGCGGATCGATCTTGCCGGAATCACCGCTGGCCGAGGGTGCCTCGATATCCCCGGCCGCCACGATCAGCGCCACCTTGGTCGCCCCCACCGCCGCCTTCGGCGCGTCGGCCACGTAGCGCGCCAGACCGGCGGTGCGCCCCTTGAAATGATCGATCCGCGCATCGAGCGGCAGCACTTCATCGATCAGATGATCCACCTTCGCCTGATCCGGGCTCAACGGCGCCTGATCGATCAGCGCCTTCACCTGATCCGGGCTCTGATGCAGCCGTGCCGCGATCGGCGCGAGGGCCGATTGGTAGAGCGAGCCGGCCAGGCTATCGAGCATCGCGCTGTTCGCCCGCGAGGGTGCCGAGCGCGTATACATCTGCGGGTAGGTCTTATATTTGCCGATATGGGCGAACTGGGCATCGACCCCGACCGTCTTCAACAAACCAGCGGCGAACGGCGTTTGCAATGCGAGGCCGGTCACCCCGAAATCGCCGGAAGCGGATAATTCAATCCGGCTCGCCGCGGTCGCCACCACATAGGCGCCGAGCCCGGCAGCGCCATCGAGCGACATGGCGCGCGCGATAATCGGCTTGCCGGTCTCGCTGCGGAACCGCGCGAGCGCATTGTGCAATTCTTCGGCCGTGGTCAACGAACAGCACGCGCTGCCGAGTTCGATATCGATCCCGCTGACCCGGCCATCATGCCCGGCGCGGTCGATCGCCTCGACCGTCTCGACCAGATTGGGCCGGGCGGTGCCCTCGAAATTCATCCAGGCCGGCTCGCGCGGCGCATCGGCCGGCGGATGCGTCAAATCCAGCACCAAAGCGAATCGGCCCGGCAGCGGCTTGACCCGGCTCGCCTCCAAACGCCGCAGCGCAGCACCTGAGAGAATGATGACCAGCAGCAGAATCACCCCGAGCGTGAACACCACGATCTTGACCAGACGCCACAGCAGTATCGCGATACGGCCGGCAATGGAACGCGGTGGTGGGGCTTCGCTCATCAGACGCCTCGAAATGTTCACCCGTTTATGTGGCCAACCGCCCCGGTCAGGCAAGCCTCACGCCGGTTACGTCACCGTTTCGAACCCGGGCTTGCCGATGTCCGAGGGGTATTGCGCCACCCGGCGGAACTGCCGAGCGTCATAGCCCTGGTGATAGAACCGTTCGAGCATGGCCTGATACACCGCAGGGTTCATGCGTTTCTCGCGCGCGAAAATCCAGCCCAGCGAGCGGTTGGGAAAACCGGCCATGAACGCGGAATAATCCGGCTCGATATGCATGATCACATACGGCACACCGATCGACCCGCTCAGCGCCGTCACCCGCCAGATCGCGTTATCGGTCCCCGGCTCGACCTGATCGATCGAAGTGAACTGGAACAGTTTCGCATCGAACGACTTGGGATAGGCGTTGTACTGATCATCGATCGCGCCATCCCCCCGCTCGGTGTACACCGCGTAGGAGCCGACGTAGTTTTTCTCGGCGAAATACGGGATATGGCCGTTGATGTACCATTTGCCCATGAACCGGCCGAGATCGACCGAGGCATGTTGCAACGGCTTGTACGGGTAGGAACTGGTATCGAGCGTGCAACCGGCCAGCAGCGCCGGTGTCGCGGCGAGCAAAGTACGGCGAGCGAGTTTCATCATCGTATGCGTCCCCTTCATCTACCTATCGTCGATACGATCGGTATCCTGGCTTGGATGTGGGGTGGCATACGCAACGTATCAGGTGTGGCCCGCCTCGATCGCGGCGATCACCGCGTTGGTCACCTGAACCGTGGTGGCATCGCCACCAAGATCACGGGTGCGGGGGCCGTTCGCTGTCACCTGCTCGACCGCATTCATCAACCGGGCTGCCGCGTCCATCTCACCCAGATGCTCGAGCATCTGTGCCGCGGTCCAGAACGCACCGACCGGATTGGCGATGCCCTTGCCGGTGATATCGAACGCCGAACCATGGATCGGCTCGAACATCGAAGGATAGGTCCGCTCCGGGTTGAGATTGGCGGTGGGCGCAATGCCGATCGAACCGGCCAGCGCGGCCGCCAGATCGGACAGGATATCCGCGTGCAGATTGGTCGCAACGATGACATCGAGGCTGGCAGGCTCATGCACCATACGCACCGTCATGGCATCGACCAGCATTTTATCCCACGTCACGTCGGGAAAATCGGCGGCGGTGCTGGAAGCGATTTCGTCCCACAGCACCATGCCGTGGCGCTGCGCGTTGGATTTGGTCACCACCGTAATATGCTTGCGCGGCCGCGACCGCGCCAGTTGAAACGCAAACCGCATGATCCGCGCAACACCGGCGCGCGTGAAAATCGAAACCTCGGTCGCGACTTCCTCGGGATGGCCGCGATGCGAACGCCCGCCCTGCCCGGCATATTCGCCCTCGCTGTTCTCGCGCACGATCACCCAGTCGAGATCCGCAGTGCTGCAATCGCGCAGCGGCGAGCGCAGACCCTGCAAAATCCGGGTCGGGCGGACATTGGCGTATTGGTCGAACCCCTGGCAGATCGCGAGGCGCAGCCCCCACAGCGTGATGTGATCGGGAATATCCGGCGCGCCGACCGCACCGAAATAGATCGCATCGAACCCCCGCAAACGATCGAGCGCATCCGCCGGCATCATGACGCCGTGCTTGCGGTAATGGTCCGATCCGTAATCGAAGCCCGTCACATCGAGGCTGAAGCGGTTGCTGTGCTGCGCCAAGGCCTGCAACACCGCAACACCGGCCCCGATCACCTCGGGGCCGATGCCGTCGCCAGGAACGCTGGCGATGGTGTAGTGCTTCATTCCGCCGGCTTGCCCATCGGCATCCGCACGCTGGGTGCCACGTCGCGCACATTGATCGTGAGCATCAGCAGCCCCGCCGCGAACAGCGAGAGCGCGAACAGGATGGCGGTGGCATAGAAATTACCCGTCACATCCTGCAGATAACCGCCGAGGAACGGGCCGAGATACCCACCCAGATTCCCGAGCGCGTTGATCAACCCCATCGCACCACCCACCAGGGCGACCGGCAGGGTGCGCGAAGCCGCGGCCCAGAACGGACCGTCGTAGGACAGCGCCCCACCCATCGCGAGGCACAGGAACACGATCGACAGCACGATCATCGAACTGCCGATCGTGACCGACAGGATCAGGCTGATCGAGGCCAGCATCATCGGCAGGAATACATGCCACGAATACCGCCGGTCGCGATCCGCCCACCAGCCGTTGCCGAACAGCATCACCGCCGCGACAACATAGGGCAGCATCGCAATCAACCCGACCGCGCCGAACCCGGCATGGGTCAGCGCTTTCAACAAGGTCGGCATCCACATGTTCAGCCCATAGAAGCCGATCTGCACCAGAAAATACACCGCAACCAGGCGCCAGACGGTGGCGGATTTGAAAATGCTCGAGAACGGGCCGGGCACCGGTTCGTTCGCCCGGTCCTGCGCGATCGAGCGGTTGATATAGTCACGCTCCGGCGGCAGGCACCACGATGCATCTTCCGGACGATCCTTGATGAAGATCAGCCAGAGCGGCAGCGCAATAATGAAAGGCAGCGCGCCTTCGACGAAAAACAGCGTCCGCCAGTCCGACATCGAGATGATGAAGCCCGACAGTGGCTGCGTAATGATCGAGGAAATCGCGAGATTGGCGATCCAGAACCCATAGGCGCGGGCGCGTTCCTGCACCGGGAACCAGTGGCTCAGCAGCACCAGCGTCGCCGGCCAGATACCGCCCTCGGCAACGCCGAGGAAAAAGCGGGCGATGATCAACTGCGTGAAGTTCTCGGCAAACCCGCAGGCCAACGCCATCAGGCCCCAGAAGCAGATCATGATCGCGACGAATTTCTTGGCCGACCAACGTTCGGCCAGCCAGCCACCGGGGATCTGCAACAGCACGTAGCCGACGAAAAAAATACCGCCCGCCGTGCCTTCCTGCGCCTTGGTGGTGTGAAAATCATGGCCGATGCCCGCGAAGGCATAGGCGATATTGGTTCGGTCCATAAACGAAATGATATAAACGATCATCGCGATCGGAATCAGTCGAAACCATCGGGAGTTGCCGATCGGGCCGGCCATGCTGGTCGCACTCATTGTCGTTTCCTCCATTGCTCGTTCAGCCGTTACCGGCGGACAGTCTTTTCTCGTCACCAACCGGTTGCTGGACGATCAACCGGCCTTCGCACTATGATAGCGCTATCATATCCTCTAAGTACCATCCGGGCAGCGCCCCGGAGGCTTATCGATAAACCACCGGGGCGAAAACGGCAATCACTGGCGTCGCCCGCCGCCAGACCATGCCGTCAACTATGCGCCATCGAGACATCCTTGGATTCCGGCCCGAACAGCATCAGCACCACGATCACCACAGCCACGATGCCGATCACCCAAGCCATTGCCAATCCGTAATTATGCCCGTGCGAGGCCGCAAAACTCGCCTGCAACGTCGCGTTGTACGAGGCGAGGAAATTGCCAAGCTGATACACGAACCCCGGGAACGTCGCGCGGATCTCCTTGGGCGACAATTCGTTCAGATGCACCGGAATCACGCCCCAGGCACCCTGCACGCAAATCTGCATCAGGAACGCGCCCAGGCCGAGCATCACCGGCGTCATCGAAAACGCCCAGAGCGGGATCAACGGGATCGCAAGCCCGGCCGCAATGCCAATCGTCAGGCGCCGGCCGATCTTCTGCGACAGCAGGCCGAACGCGATGCCGCCGATCATCGCACCCAGATTATAGATCAGCGCGATCGTGGTAATCGTTGCGTGGCTGAAATGGTGCTGCTTGCCCAGAAACGCGCTCGGGTAAAGGTCCTGCGAACCATGCGAAAAGAAGTTGAACGCCATCATCAGGATCACCGCGTACACGGTCAGACCCAGATGCTTGCGCAGCACCGTTGATACCGGCACCCGCGGCTGACGCGCCATCTCGCGCCACACCGGGCTCTCCGGCACCGAGGAACGGATATACAGCACCAGCAGCGCGGGAAACGCCCCGATGATGAACATCCCCCGCCAGCCGACATAGGGAAACGCAAACCCGAACAGCACGGTCGCCAGGAAATACCCCGCCGGATAGCCCGATTGCAGCAGGCCGGACACCCAGCCCCGCCAGCGCGCCGGAATGGTTTCCATGGTCAGCGACGAGCCGATCCCCCATTCACCGCCCATCGCAATGCCATAGAGCGCGCGCAGGATCATGAACGCGGTCAGGCTGGGCGCGAAGCCGGTTGCGAGTTCGAACAATGAAAACGCCACGATATTGACCATCAGCATCGGCCGCCGCCCATACCGGTCCGCCAGCCGGCCGAACAACAGCGCGCCGACCGGCCGCATCGCGAGCGTCAGCGTAATCGCGATCGTCACCGCGGTGATGCCGACATGGAACGTCTTGGCCACCGCCGAGAAGGTAAAAATCAGGATGAAGAAATCGAACGCATCGAGCGTCCAGCCCAGAAATGCCGCGATCACCACCTTGCGCGCGGTCGCGATATCGGGCTCGGTCATGGAACCCCGTGTGTCGGACATCATCTTCCCCCTGATGCGCTGCGGCAGCCACCCTGCCCTGCTTCGCGCCTTCTAGCGAAAAAGGACAAGGCGGCAACCCCACGCCCACGGGAGCGCGCGCGATGATCACCACGCGTTATCGCCTTGGCAAACCACGGCAATACCGGGCATGCTGGCACCGACCCCCACCCGAAGGACGCGCCGCATGGATGTCGCATCGTCAACCCCGACCGCAGCGCCCACGATCAGCCGCACCGTCATGATCCTGGGCGCCTCGATCGGCAACGCGCTCGAGTTCTACGATTTCTTCATCTACGGCTTCTTCGCGACCGATCTCGCCACCGCTTTCTTCCCCGGCCATGATGCCACGACCAAACTGCTGCTGACCTTCGGCACCTTCGGCGTGTCGTTCCTCGCCCGCCCGGTCGGCGCCGTCATTCTCGGCACTTTCGCCGATCGGCGCGGCCGCACCGCCTGCATGATCCTCGCCGTCTCGTTGATGACCCTGGCAAGCGCGCTGATCACCCTGATGCCGTCGCGCACCAGCATCGGCCTGCTCGCACCGCTCGGCATTCTGCTGGCGCGCCTGATCCAGGGCTTCGCGCTCGGTGGCGAGTTCGGCAGTTCGACCGCGCTGATGATCGAGCATTCACCCGGCCGCGAAAGCCACGCCGCAAGCTGGCAGGGCACCAGCCAGAATTTCGCGGGCCTATTCGCCGCCGCGGTCGCCTACGGGTTGAGCCTCGCCTTGTCGACAGCCGCGTTTCAGCATTGGGGCTTTCGCATCGCCTTCGCCATCGGCACGCTGGCCGGGCCGATCGCGATCGTGCTGCGCCGCCATCTGGTCGACGCGCCCGGCTTCATCGCCCAGCAGCGCAACCCGGCCGACACCGCGGCACGCGACCCCTCCACCGGCGGCGGCATCGCGATTGCGGCCGGCATGGTCGCGATCGGCACCGCCCAGACCTATCTGATCGTCTATCTGCCGACCTACGCCGCAACCCAGCTGCACATGACCCAGGGCAAGGCGCTCGGCGCGATCGTCCTGCTCTATATCGTCACCCTCGCGATCGTCCCGCTGCGCCTGCTGATCGCCCGCCGGTTCGACACATCGCACCGCAGCCGGGACATGATCCTATCCTGCGTCGCGATGATGGCGGCAGGCTATCCGGCGTTCATGCTGCTCGGCCTCTGGCCCAGCGCAACCGCGCTGTTTCTGATCCCGCTGTTCTTCACGGTGATCGGCCTGCCCTACAACGCGCCTCTGACCGGTTTCATGGGCATGGTGTTCCCGATCAGGCATCGCGGCATCGGTCTGTCGGTGGGTTACGCGATCGGCATCGCGCTGTTCGGCGGCTTCGCCCCGTTCATCAACACCTGGCTGATCGAACAGACCGGCGATCCCCGCAGCCCAGGTCTCTACCTCGGCCTCGCATCGATCATCACGATCATCGCGATCGGTTTCGCCAAGTCCCGCCTGCCCCCGGCGGACAACGCCCCTGCGGGACGGCGTTGATCACCGGTCAGGCGGAAAGCCCGTAAAAAATGAATGGTCGGAGTAAGAGGATTCGAACCTCCGGCCCCTGCGTCCCGAACACAGTGCTCTACCAGGCTGAGCTATACTCCGTTGGGGAGGCGTATAACCAAGGGGACTCGGTTCCGCAAGGCACTGATCGTTTTCGCATCGTCCCGCCAGCATTGCGCCGCCCGCCGGCGTGCCCTGCGCCCCCGCTGGTTGCTGATATTTAACCGTTCTGTGGTTCACCCCGATGCTCGCACCCTCGCATATTGGGTGCTAAGGAGCGCGCCATGCCTGGACCATTGAAAGCCGGCGACCGCCTGGCCAAGGATAAATCGCCGCGCACCAAAGGTGCCCCGGCGCCGAAACGACCGCGCAAGCAGCGGCCGGGACTCGCACGCGTCGCCGGCGGCGTGCTCGCGCGCGGCGTCTATCGTCTCGCCCTCCTCGGCATCGTGGCCGGCGTGGTCATCGGCGGCGGCGTGTTCCTCTATTTCAGCAACGGCCTGCCGAGTGTCGCCAAGCTGCGCCATTACGAACCCCCGCTCGAAACCCGCATCTACGCAGACAATTTCCGCCTGATCGCGGCGCTCGGCACCCAGCACCGCATCTACGTGCCCTACAACCGCATCCCCCAACTCGTCTCGCGCGCGTTCATCTCCGCCGAAGACCGTAACTTCTGGACCGAACCCGGCATCGACCCGCTGGCGATCGTCCGCGCCGGCTTCGTCGACATGACCAGGCTGGGCAGCCACGAACGGCCCCTCGGGGCCTCGACCATCACCATGCAGGTGGTCAAGAACATGCTGCTCGACAACCGGATCGATTTCGCCCGCAAGGTCAAGGAAGCCATCCTCGCCCTGCGCGTCAATCGCGCCATGAGCAAAAAACGCATCCTGACCCTCTACCTGAACGAAATCTATCTCGGCCAGAACGCCTGGGGCGTCGCCGCCGCGGCCGAAGCCTATTTCGACAAGCCCTTGTCCAAGCTCACCATCGCCGAAGCCGCGACACTGGGCGGCCTGCCCAAGGCGCCGACCAACTACAATCCCTTCCTGCACCCCAAACGCGCGCTGAACCGGCGCAACTGGGTGATCGGGCGCATGCGCGACGACGGCGTGATCACCAGCGCCGAAGCCCAAACCGCCATCGCCTCGCCTTTGCTGCCCAAGGCCGCCGCCGGCACCCGCCCGGTGCCCGGCGCGGGCTATTTCATCAACGCCGTCGAAGCCCAGCTGGTCCAGATGTTCGGCCAGAAAACCACGATGGAAGGCGGCCTGATCGTCCGCACCAGCCTCGACCCCCGGCTGCAAGCCACGGCAATGGACGCGATGCGCAACCGCCTGGAAGCCTACGACCACGAATTCGGCTTCTACCACGGCCCCGTCACCCGGCTGACCGTCGCCGATCTGTCGAACAACTGGGCCGCCGCCCTCGCCAAACAAACCACCCCGGCAGGGCTGCGCCGGCGCTGGCGCCTCGGCGTCGTGGTAAGCGAAACCCCCGCCCTCGCCCATATCGGCTGGATCCAGGGTGACAATGCCGCCGCCACGCGCACCGGCACAATCACCCTCGCCGCCCTGCAATGGGGCCGCCCGCTGGTCAACGGCCACCCCGGCCCGCTGCTCCGCTCGGTCGGCCAGATGCTCAAACCCGGCGACGTCATCATGATCGACCCGCACAAGCCGGCCAAAGGCGGCACCGTCTCGCTCGAACAGATCCCCGTCGTCGAAGGATCGATGCTGAGCATGAACCCCGAAACCGGCCGCGTCAGCATCATGGTCGGCGGCTGGAGCAACCGGATGAGCCCGTACAACCGGGCCACCCAGGCGCATCGCCAGCCCGGCTCCAGCATCAAACCGTTCGACTACCTCACCGCGATGCAGGCCGGCATCCAGCCCGACGCCACGATTCTCGATGCACCGTTCACCCAGCGCCTCGCCGATGGTCAATTATATCGGCCGGGCAATTACGAAATGAGCTTCCTCGGCCCGGTGCCGGTGTTCTACGCGATCGAACAATCGCTCAACCTCGCCACGTTGCATCTGGTCCGGCGCGTCGGCCTCGCCAACGTCGCCGCCAATTTCGAGAAATTCCGCATCGTCCACCACATGCCGCTGATCTACCCGGCCGCGATCGGCGCGCTCGATACCACGCTCTGGCGCATGGTGCGCGGCTACGCCGCCCTCGATGAATACGGCAGGCAGGTCGAACCCTCTTTGATCGACAGCGTCACCGCCCCGGACGGCCACATCCTCTACCAGGCGCCCGACCAATCCTGTGCCAACTGCATGGACGGCTCAGCCAGCCAGTTGCCGGTCCTGAACCGCCCCGGCGCCCAACTCGCCGACCCCAACAGCGTCTATCAGGTCATCATGATGATGCGGAACGTGGTCGAACACGGCACCGGCGTCCCCGCCGTCGTCGGCCTCAACCGCCCGATCGCCGGCAAGACCGGCACGACCAATAATTTCAACGACGCCTGGTTCCTCGGCTTCGTCCCGCAAATGGTCACCGGCTGCTGGATCGGCTACGACACGCCGCGCGACCTCGGCCCTAACCAGACCGGCGGCAATGTCTGCGGCCCGGCCTGGAACCAGTTCATGAAAGTCGCCCTGAAGGGCCAGCCGGTGATCGATTTCCCAACCCCGCCGGGCATGACGCTCGCGCGCGTGTCGTTCGACAGCCAGACCGTCACGGAAGCGTTCAAACCCGGCCAGGTTCCCGGCAGCCAGTCGAACCTCGGCCTGGTCGCCGACAATCCGCTCGGCCTCGGCGGCTCGCTCGCCAACAGCGGCGGCCAGACTGTGCAGCATGATTTCAACCCCGCCAGCGACGGCAACCCGGGCAGCCCCAACCCGGCAACCCAAGGTCAAGGCAACCCGCCGCCGGCGCCCGCCAGTGTCGACAAATCGCTGGGCGGCCTGTATTAGTCGCAGCTTCCGCAATTCTGGAACCAAAAATCAATGTCCGCCGAAACCCTCGCACTTGCCGAGCAGATCACGCAAAGCGTGGCCCTGCTGAGGAGGCATCTTTGACTGGGATGCCTCGCTCGACAAACTCGATCGCCTGAATTCCCAGGCCGAAGACCCGCAACTCTGGAACGACGCCGCAGCGGCCCAGGCCCTGCTCCGCGAACGCACCCGCCTCGCCACCCAGACCGATGCCGTGCGCGCGATCGAGCGTGACACCGAAGACGCCGTCATGCTGGTCGAACTCGCGGAAGCCGAGGGCGATCAAGCCCTGGTGGACGAAGCCGAAGCCGCCCTCAAACGCATCGCCGAGGACGCAAAGCGCCGCGAAATCGAAAGCCTGCTCTCGGGCGAGGCCGATGCCAACGATGCCTATATGGAAATCAACGCCGGCGCCGGCGGCACCGAAGCGCAGGATTGGGCCGAAATGCTCATGCGCATGTACACCCGCTGGGCCGAACAACACGGCTACAAAGTCGCCATGCTCGACCAGTCCGAAGGCGAACAGGCCGGCATCAAATCCGTCACCCTGCAAATCACCGGCATGAACGCCTACGGCTGGCTGAAAACCGAAGCCGGCGTCCACCGCCTGGTCCGCATCTCCCCGTTCGACGCCAACGCCCGCCGCCAGACCAGTTTTGCCAGCGTCTGGGTCTATCCCGTCGTCGACGACACGATCGAAATCGAAATCGACCCCTCCGACCTCAAGGTCGATACCTACCGCGCCTCCGGCGCCGGCGGCCAGCACGTCAACAAGACCGAAAGTGCGATCCGCATCACCCACATCCCGTCGGGCATCATTGTCGCCTGCCAGACCGATCGCTCCCAGCACCGCAACCGCGCCACCGCCATGGCGATGCTGAAAGCCCGCATGTACGAGGCCGAACTGCAACGCCGCGAAGCCGCCAGCGCGGCCACCGAATCCACCAAACGCGACATCGGCTGGGGCCACCAGATCCGCTCCTACGTCCTCGCCCCCTACCAGCTCGTCAAAGACCTCCGCACCAACTGGGAAAGCGGCAACCCCGACTCTGTCCTGAACGGCAACCTCGACGAATTCATGGCCGCCTCCCTCGCCGCCCGCGTCGGCGCCACCCGCAGCGAGGCTTCGGCACAGGCGGGTTAGAGCGATATGCGATTAAGTTAACGCCGCAGCGTCACCATAATCGCATGAAATCGATCGATAAACATACCGCTGGAGCGTTAGGCTGAAAGCATAACGCTCCAGATTTATGCGTGAACCAATGCGGTCGCCGCAATCGGCGGGGCTCGATGATCGATTGCCGATCTGGTCGCGGATCGGCCAGGCTCATGCCGCCGGCGGCGGCTGTCATCGCCAGATTGTGAATAAATCCTGGGATTCTGTTTTCTATATGTTAGGAATCACGGCGATAATGGTAGCAGACCGATGCGAGACGGAAGTTGCAACATGGAAACGGATGATACCCGGGCGATTCAGCGGGCTGAATGCGGGTCCTGTCGCCGCGGGGCTTACGATTTTCCTTTGACAATGGCATTCCAACCGATTGTCGACATCGGTCGGCAAGAGATCTTCGCGTATGAAGCGCTGGTTCGCGGTCCGAACGGAGAAAATGCAGCTTCGGTCTTTGAGGCTGTGACCGAAACCTTGCTCTACGGTTTCGACCAGGCCTGCCGCATAACCGCGATCGAACAGGCAACCGCGCTCGGACTTGTGGGCAGATCCGCCGCCCTCTCCATCAATTTCATGCCGAATGCGGTGTACGAACCCAAGGCCTGCATCCGCAAAACGCTGGAGACCGCGGCGCGCGTCGGCTTCCCGACCGACCGGCTGATCTTCGAGATCACCGAAGGCGAAGCGGTAACCGACCCCGCCCATCTAGCCCGCATCGTTACC
>NZ_NCJX01000112.1:0-14160 GCF_002282635.1 Acidiphilium sp. 34-64-41
GAAAAGCCAGTTCGTCACGCTGGTGAATGTCAATGGCCGCCATGGCGGGGGCCACTAGCCCTAGTGGGTGTCTGAGTCAACCGGATAGGCACGGATCATCCTTCCAGTCGATGACGACGCTATGTTTTTCCGACGTGCCGTCATGTCGCTCGAAGTTGCCGCGCACGCGGCTGCCCGCGACGACATCACGGTCGAGTTGATCATTGTAATAAGCCGTTGCTCCCGCCATGATGCGGCATGGACGGCGACGTATCATCCTGACATTTTCGCCTGCGTCCGGATCGTCCATAGCGATGCCGACTGCCTAGCGGCCGCTCGAAACGATGCTATCGCGCAATCCAATGGCTCCAATCTGCTCATCTTCAACGGCTACGATCTTCTGTCCACCAACGCCTTCGTGGACCTGATCCGTAAGATCCGACCGGCGCCAAATCCCACGATCGTAATCCCAGGATACAGCGTCCATTTCGGCCCAAACCCCTATGTCGAGCGATATTTCGACTTGTCGGTCATTTCGCCCCTCGCCCTGATGCGAAACCACTACTACCCGACCGTCCTTCTGGCACCCCGCCACCTGTTCGAGAACGTTCAGTTTCAACACCCACCCGATGGCGCTGGGCCTGAGCAGGAAGACTGGACCTTCCTATGCGATGCCGTTGCAGCCGGCTACGATGTCGTCACCGCATCAAACACCTTGCTTTTCAGACGACAGTCTTACGCCGGACATTCGCCACGAGTCCGGAACCCGGGCCAGTATCGAATTCCGACGACAAATCTTTTCACTCCGGAACGATTCCGCCGCGCGATTGAACAACGGCCCGGGGCCAGCATAGCCGTATCCGAAAGCGACGACTGGCGCGCAGAGATCCGCTCTTTTGTCGCCGGCGATGTCTATCGTAGCTTGATCAGCGAAATGAATATGATCGACCCCTCGGTCTCAATCGGTTCCTATCATCCGCGACGGTTAGTCGCCGAACCGCGGCCGACCCGTTTTCCTGCGGACCTATATCTGCGGACATGGGCGGCATTGGAGGATTCCGGATACACCGACATATTCGTTTTGCCCGCACTAACCGTCGGCGGAAGCGAAAAATATCTCATCCAGGTGATGCATTCACTGTTCGCAAATGACCGGCAGACCCGTATCCTGGTCGTTTGCCACGATCCGAACCCCGGCCCGATCAACGTCGATCATCTGCCGCCCGGCACCGACCTGCTCGATCTCTGGAACCTCGGCTACCCGATCGAACGAGACGACCATTTTATCGTACTCGCCGCGCTCTTATCGGCAGGCCCATCTGCCCGCCTCCATCTGAAGACCAGCGGCTTCATCTTCAACTTCTTTAGTCAGGGCTATAGCGTCGTGCTGAACCGGCACAAGGTCGTTTACTATCGTTTCTGCGACGACCGACATGTCCTCGACAGCAATATCATCACAGGTCCAAACCGCTTTAATTTTATCATTGAGAATTTTTCGGCGATCGATCTGATCGTGAGCGATCATCAAAAACTTATCGAGTACGATCGCGACAGGCTGAAGATTAGCCCGGACAAGTGGTCCTGCCTGCGCGCATACTGCCCCGTGACGATGACAAACGATCAAGCCAGACACGCGCGCCAAAAAACGAATTACCGCGTCCTGTGGGCATCGCGGCTTGTTTGGCAAAAAAATCCGCTCATCCTCGTCTTGATCTCAGAAATTCTGGACGCACAAAATATACCGCTCGTAATCGATATCTATGGCAGCTCGGCATCCGACTCAGACCCATTCGATCCGCTAATTTTCGATGGGTGCACCCATCTATCGTATAAAGGCGCCTACAAAAATTTCAATGAAATCAATGCCTCAAATTACGACGCGTTCATCTATACGTCAATGTTCGACGGGCTGCCGAACGTCGTGTTGGAGGCAATGGCAGCGGGTCTGCCTGTGATCGCTCCCGACTCTGATGGCCTTCCCGAAATCATCCAGCATGGCAAATCCGGCTTCCTCGTGCCGTACGGTGCCACACCGCTCGAAACAGCAGTCGCCTATTGTCGTTTTCTCTCCTGTCTCATTTCGGATGTGGCGTTTCGGATGCAAGCCGCTTCAAATGGCCTGACGCTGATCGCCCGGCACCATTCGATTGACCAGCACAGGCGCCGCACGAACGAGATTTTTAGCGCGATGACACCGGCGCCCGCTTCGATCATACCGCCGCAAGAGCGGTCCGTTTGGCCTAACACAAATAAAGAGATTAAAGAGTTCATGCTATGAATCATGTAACACCGGTCGAAAGAGAAGCTCAGACAACTGCTTTAGCTCCGTCCAGCCCGTTGACCGGTCGGACTGACAGCGTCCGGTTGATCCGATCGATTGACGTCAGGCAGTTGATTGCCGGCTACAAACGAGCCTATGCGATCGACATTGAACGGTACTTTGCGACGACGTCAGCGCTTGGTTTATTCTATGACAACGAAACAGGGCTGTCATTCTATGATCCGCCCGTCGTCGGAGATCCCGAATTTTACGCTGAGTTGTCGAAGCTCCCGTGGTATCACCCTTCTGATCGGCCAGATTTCGAAATTGCGGCGCGTTATATCCCCAACGGCAGTCACGTGCTGGAAATCGGCGCCGGCGTTGGCCATTTTTATCGTTACCTACAAAATGCAGATTATCTTGGGCTTGAGTTTAACCCCGACGCTGTCATGACGGCGAACATGGCTGGTGTGCCTGTAATTGACGCCGACGTGCGCGACCTTGCAGCGGCCCGACCAGAGGCTTTTGATGTGGTCTGCTCGTTCCAGGTTCTTGAACATGTCAGCAATCCGCGGGAGTTCATCGAGGCTGCGGTGGCGCTGACTAAGCCGGGAGGCACCGTCATCCTAGCGACGCCCAATGCGGGGAGTTACATCAGCCGATGCCGTGACCTTCTCAACGCACCACCCCATCATGTTACTTGGTGGGAAGACCGGACATGGCGGTGGATTGCCGCTACGTTCGGACTTGATGTCCTCGATGTCGTCCACACGCCGATAAACCGAATGGTCGCTCACTGGGCACGAATGATCGCTGCTAATGGCTTGGCGGCTCAACTAGGCGTGACTCTCGACCCGGTCGTCGACGAATCCCCGTTGCGTCATCGGATCGACGCAATGGCAATCCCGATAGTAAACGCTATCGTTTCGGGGATCACCCACTCCGGCGATATTCCTGAGGCTGGCCACACCTCGGTTGCCGTTTTTTTCAAAAATTTCGATAACGATTGATGGGTCTCGTGGCGACTGAACCGCCCTGGATTTTCTGGCGGCTCGAACTCTTGAGAGGCTGGAGCGAAGGAGAAGCGAGAGACATCGAAGCGATATTCGCCTGAGGTCCGCGCGTCGTCCGACCCAGAGGGGTAGCCTCGAGCCTCCAGCGACAGAGCCGTCCAATATGTCTCGATCCGCTATACGGAGCGCCTGACCGAGGCCGGCATCGAGCGCCGGGTCGGCAGCATCGATTACTGCTACGGCAATGCCCTCGCAGCGACGATCAACGGCCAGTTCAAAGCGCAAATGATCCGCCCCGGCCATGGCGCAATGTTGAAACGGTGGAGTTCGCCACCCTCGAATAGGTGGACGTGCTCGACGAACGACGGCTCTCCGAGGCGATCGGAAATATCCCGCCCGCCGAGGCTGCAGCGCAAGAGTATGAACAAGTGAACGAGCTGGCTATGCCGACCCGACTCAAACCAAACAGCCCCCGGGTTCACGGCGCGGTTCATGTCTGATCGTGCGTAGTCTGAAGTCGAGCGCCGGAAAACCATCGGTCTGCCGCCCGCTCGGCCGAACCAATCGCTGGATAATGCCCGTGAAAGCCGCTATCCGATAAACGTCCGCTCCATTTTGAGCCGCTTGCGGCGCGAAGATTTTGGACAAGCTATCCCTCTCCATCCCGCACGCCCGTTCACCCGAGGCTGATCGGCGCGAACGATACTCCCCGCGCATCGACCGGCTCGATCAGACGCCTGCCCGAAGCCTGGACGAGCAAAAAGCGATCGGCGAGGTTCATCACCGGGCAGGCGTGATTGGGAACGATCCGAAGCGTCTCGCCGATCGCCAGCGACCGCCCGGCCAGCGGGATGAAGCCATGTTCCTCCGACAGATGCGATATGATGAACGGCGGGTCCGACAGCCCGTCCGATGGTTCGCTCAGGCGCGTGGCCGAGCCGAAACCCTGGATCCTGTCCGCGCCATGCGCGCCACGATCAGAACTGAGCACCTTGGAGCCGGCGTCGATGATTGCATTGTGCCGATTGCTCGCGATCACCGTCGTTAGAACCGTCATGGCGATATCCTCCGGCCGCGCGGCCCCCAGCGCACTCTGTGTCCGGTCCAACAGCACATAATTGCCCGGCCGGATTTCCGTGATGCCTTCGAAGCCATCGTTCAGCAGCACAGTCGGCGTGCTGCCGACCGAGACCCCGGGCACCGCGATGCCCACCTGCTCGAGCCTGGCTTTCAGCTCGACCATGATCATGCGCTCCTGCCGGGCGATCCGCCGCACTGCGTCCGCGCTGACGGCGGCATAGGCCTGGCCGGCATGGCTCAGAATGCCGGCGAAGGCGAGATGCGGCGCATCCGCGATCATCCGCGCGATCTCGACCGCGCCGGGGCCGAGCGGGTCGACGCCGCAACGGTGCAGGCCGACATCGACCTTGAGCTGTAGTTCGGTGCGAACACCAAGGCTCCGGTTGGCCGCCGCCGCGGCGTGGACCGTCTCGGCACTGTCCGCGATCAACCGCACCGCGACACCGTGCTCAGACGCTGCGGCCAGAAGTGCGAGGATCTGGCGTGGGTCCACAATGGGGTAGGCCACCGTGATCGCCGGAATGCCAGCTCTGATGAACACCATTGCCTCAGCCGGTTTCGAAGCGGTGATCCCGCTTGCCCCCCGCGCGACCTGCTCGCGCGCAATGCGGATGGATTTATGGGTCTTGACGTGTGGGCGCACCGCGACGCCGCCGTGCCCGGCCAGAGCCGCGACGGTCTCAATATTCCGGATGAGGCGGGTTTCATCGACGCAGACGCACGGCGTCGGCAGATCGATGAGCGAATCGCAGTCAATCGGTATCACTATCTGATCCTTCCCTGCGTTGCTTCCAACGCGTATTGCCGCAATAGACGGCACACGAGCAGAAGTTGACTATATAATGGTCAATATTTTCATATATGAAAATAGTTTCTTGACATCTATCTGGGTGGTCTTGCAGGGTCTGCAACGGGACGGAGCGATGTGTCGCTTGCAGGCGCGGCCTTCCCACAGCGAGCCTGCCCTCACCCAACCTGCCCGCACTTGGTGCCATGGAACGGATGCGACGTGACCGATGATGTTCAACCTGCCGATGTCAGAACCGCCGACGCCGCCGCGATCAGGCCACGCGCAACGATGACGCGACTGCGAAGCCGGCGATGACGTGGCGCGGCTGGATCGGCCTGGAGCCATCGTTCGGGCCGATCAACCATCAACGATTGAAGGAGACCGGAGCTATGAGACCATCACCCATGGGCAGGGGCGTGCTGGGCCTGTTGGCGGGATTGACCATGAGCGTGAGCCCCTTGGTGGTGCAAGCTGCGCGCGCTGGGGCAACGCCGCGACACGGTGGCGATCTTGTCATGCTCCGGGCTGCGCAGCTCCGCACCCTCATGCCGTCACAGCCGACCGACAATGCCTCGATCTGGGTGATCGAAGAGGTTTACGACACGCTGCTGCTGCCCAAGGCGGACGGCAAGGGAGTCGGGCCGGATCTGGCGACATCGTGGTCGCAATCCGCCAACGGGCTCGACTGGACATTCAAACTGCGCCACGGCGTGACCTTCACCAATGGCCAGCCGCTGACCTCGAAAGACGTGAAGTTCTCGATCGAGCAGACCGAGAAGCCGTCGAGCCCGTTTTCGTTCATCGATGCCTCGATCGCAAAGATCACGACGCCTGACAAATACACCGTCGTGATCCAGACGACGAAGCCCTCCGCGCCGCTGCCGGCCGACATGGCCATTTTCGCCAACTCCATCGTCCCCTACGACTACGCCGGCATGAAGCCCGCCGATTTTGCCAAACACCCGATCGGCACAGGCCCGTTCATGCTGAAAAGCTTGACCCCCGGCGTCGAAGCCACTTTCGTGCGCAACCCGCACTACTGGCGCCATGGCCTGCCCTACCTGAATTCGATCACATTCAAGGATGTGGCCGACAGCAACACGCGGGTGAACGAGGTGCAGGGCGGCGAGGCCCAGATCGACGAATTCCCCGCCTATTCCAGCATCCTGACGCTGCAGAATTCGGGCACGGTCAAGATCGGCGCCTTCCCATCGAGCCGCGTGGATTTCCTGGCGATCAACAACACCAAAACCCCGTTCAACAATGTCGATGTGCGCCGCGCGATCGCATCCGCGATCGACAAGAAGACCTTGGTGAAAGTCGTCCTGTTCGGCCATGGCACCCCGGCCGGCGCGTATATGTCGCCGAGTTCCTGGTCCTTCGACAAGAGCATCAAGGGATATCCCTATGACATGAAGGCGGCCAAGGCGTATCTGCAGAAATCGCCGGTGCCGCACGGGTTCTCGGGCACCATCACGGTTGCCAGCGGCAACTCGGACCAGCAGACGATGGCGCAAATCATCCAGGCATCGCTGGCCAAGCTCGGGATCAAGATCACGATCCAGACGCTCGACCCCGCGGCCGTCTATGATGCGCGGCAGAACGGCAATTTCGATCTGGCGTTCGGCTATGACACCACCGACATCGTCGACCCCGACGAGATCATCCGCTTCGTCGGCGCCTATGACGGCGGCGCCCACGCGCTCTATTCGTTCTACAAGAACGAGAAGATCGACGGCTGGATCGCCAAGGCGGCGACGCTCAACAACCAGGCCGCCCGGCAGACGCTTTATTTCAAGGTCGAACAGCAGTGGAATCGCGATCAACCCGACGTGCCGCTGTATTATACGCCGGAGGTCTATGCCTATGCGGCGAACGTCCACGGCTTTCATCCGTTCGTGACCGGCAATTATAATCTGGTCGATGTCTGGATGTCGAAGTGATCCGGTGAGCCGATGCGCGCCGGCGCCGGCCACACCGGTTCGCACCCTGCCCGCGATCGGCCGGCGCATAGGGGCGATCCATGGCTAGATTTCTGATCAGGCGCCTTCTGCTGCTCGTTCCGGTGGTTCTGGGCGTCGCGACATTGACGTTCCTGCTGATGCATCTGTCACCCGGCGATCCGGCACGCACCTATCTGGGTGACCGTGCCACCCCCGCGGCGATCGCGGCGCTGCGCCACCAATGGGGGCTCGACCAGCCACTGTGGCGCCAGTACCTGACATTCATGGGTGAGCTTGCGGTGGGCAACCTCGGCCAGTCGATGTTTTTCCAGCACTCGATCCTCGGCTTGCTGTGGATCCGGCTGCCGCCGACCTTGTGGCTGATGGCGCTGGCGACGCTGTTCAGCATCGTCATCGCGGTGCCGCTCTCGGTCTGGATGGCGGTGAGCCGCGGCGGCGCCGTCGATACCGGTATCCGCAGCTTCAACGCCATCGCCCAGGGCACGCCGCTGTTCTTTACCGGTTCGGTCCTCATCGCGACCTTCAGCCTGCACTTTCGATGGTTTCCGGTCGCCGGTTATGGAAAAACATTCCTCGAACATATCGCCTCGCTGGTGCTGCCCTCGATCTCGGTCGCACTGGTCATCGTGCCGTTCCTGATCAGGGGATTGCGCGGCGCGTTGGTGGACGCGCTGAACAGCGAATACGTCAACTTCGCCAAGGCGAAAGGGCTCAGCCGGCGATCGATCTGGCTCGATTATGCGCTGCGCAACGCCGCCATCAGCGGCATTTCCATCCTCGGCATCCAGGTCGGCTACCTGGCCGGCGGCTCGCTGGTGATCGAGAACGTCTTCGCCATTCCGGGCATGGGGACCTTTCTGATGACCGGGATTCTGAACCGGGATTTCCCCGTGGTTCAGGCCAGCGCCCTGGTCTTCGCGCTGCTGGTGGTCTTTGTCTATCTGCTGACGGATATCGCCTACGGATTGTTCGATCCGCGCGTGAGATTGCAATGACGGCGTTCGCCCCGGTCACGCGGCCCCGCGTGCAGCTGTGGTTCGGCACCCGCGCGCGCGGGCGGAACCGCCATCTCATCGCCGGCGTGGCGATCATCGGCACGATTGTGCTGATGGCGATCTTCGCGCCCCTGCTCACCCGCTATGACCCGATCACGATCTCTGGAGTCGCGTTCTCTATGGCGCGCGCACCGATCTGTTCCTGGCCACGGCGGCGGTGGCGGCGCCTTTCGTCATCGGGACGGTGATCGGCGCGCTCAGTGGCTATTTCGGCGGCTGGTTCGATGTCGTCGTGATGCGGATCGCCGATGTCGTGGTGGCGTTTCCCTTCTATGTCCTGGTCATCAGCCTGGTGTTCATTCTCGGCAACGGCGTCGGCAGCATCTTCGCGGCGATTTCGATCGTCTCGTGGGTCGCCTATGCGCGGATCGTGCGCGCCGAGGCGCTGGTGCTCAACCGGACCGATTTCATGGATGCGCTGCGCGTCAGCGGCCTCGGCACCGCACGCATCGTGTTCCGCCATCTGGTGCCCAATGTCGTCAGCCAGGCGATCGTCTATGCGATGAGCGACATCGTCGCCAATATCGGCGTGATCGTGACGCTCAGCTATTTCGGCCTCGGCATCGTGCCGCCGACGCCGGGCTGGGGCAGCATGATGGCCGATGGCCAGCCGTTCTTCGCCGGCGGCTACTATGATCTCATGCTGATCCCCGCCGCGGCGGTGATCCTCACCAGCTTCGGGCTTTCGCTGATCGGCGACGGCCTCGCCAATGCTCTGCGCGTCAAGACATGAATATTGATGACGGCAAGCGGCTTGAGCCGGCCGACCATGCGCCTCTGCTCGAGATCGACGGCCTCTGCGTCTCGGCGCGGATCGATGCGCAGGATTACCCGGCGCTCGACAATATTTCGCTCCGCGTCGGCCGCGGCGAGGCGCGGGGACTGGTGGGCGAATCCGGCTCCGGCAAGAGCATCACGTTGCGGGCGTCGATGGGCCTGCTGGCGCAGAATTTGTTCGTCACCTCAGGCGCGATCCGCTTCCAGGGGCGCGACCTGCTTGCCGATGGCGGCAAATCGTTGGCCACGGTGCGCGGCACCGGCATCGCGATGGTGTTCCAGGAGCCGGCGGTGGCGCTGAACCCGGTGATGCGAGTGGGCCGCCAGATCGTCGACAGCGTGGCCTGGCGGCGGGGCTGGGGCCGGCGGCAGGCGCGCGAATTTGCCGTCGAATTGATGACGCGGGTCGGAATCCGTGACCCGCAACGATGGGTCGACGCCTATCCCCATCAATTGTCCGGCGGCATGCGCCAGCGCGTGATGATCGCGGCCAGCATCGCCTGCGATCCCGCATTGATTTTCTGCGACGAGCCGACCACAGCGCTCGACGTGACGGTTCAGGCGCAGATCCTGGATCTGTTCAAGGCGCTGCAACAGGATCTGCAGGCCGGATTTCTGTATGTGACGCATGATCTTTCGGTGGTGGCGGCGTTCTGCGGCAGCCTCAGCGTGATGTATGCCGGCCGGATCGTCGAACAGTCGGACGATCTGCGCGCCATGATCGCAGCACCGGCGCACCCTTATACCAGGGCGCTGCTTGCCGCGGCACCGCGGATCAACGGGCCGATCCAGCGCTTGCAGGGGATTGCCGCCTCTGCCCCGCCGCTCACCGAGCGCGTACGAAGCCCGGCGCCACCGCTGGTCGAGGTTCGTCCCGGCTGGCAGGTTGCGGCGACCGGCGATGACGAGATCGAGCGTTTCAGCAGTGGCAGGCAGGCATGACGGGCGCAACCGGGCTGGTCGCGGCGACGATCTCGGTCACCTTCACGACGCGCCGGCGCGACGCGGGTCATCGGGCGCTGCGCGATGTCGATCTGCGCGTCGGAACCGGCGAGATTGTGGGGCTGGTCGGCGAATCCGGCTCGGGAAAATCGACCCTTGGCCGGGTGATCGTGGGTCTGCAGGAACGCTATGCCGGCACGGTCAGCTTCGAGGGACAGACCCTGTCCCACCGGCGCACCAAGGCGCAGCGCCGCGCCATCCAGATGGTGTTTCAGGACCCCTACGCCTCGCTCGATCCACAGATGACGATCTGGCAGATGCTCGAGGAACTGCTGATCGTCCACCAGATCGGCACGACGCGCGAAGCGCGCCGGCAGCGGTGCCAGGACTTGATGCAGCTCGTGCATATGCCGGCAAGCCTGCTCGACGCGCGCCCGTCCGGCATGTCCGGCGGCCAGCGCCAGCGCATGGCGATTGCCCGGGCGCTTGCGGTCGGTCCCCGGTTATTGGTGGCGGACGAGGCGACCTCGGCGCTCGACGTCTCGGTCCAGGCCGGGATCATCAATCTGTTCGCCGATCTTCGCGACAGGATCGGCCTGTCGATCCTGTTCATCTCGCACAACCTCGCCGTCGTGCGCTCGCTGTGCGACAGGGTGGCCGTGATCTATCAGGGGGAGATCGTGGAGATGGCTGAAACCCAGGCCATCTTTGCCAACCCGCAGCACGGCTACACCCGGCAGTTGCTCGCCGCGGCACCCGATCTGCCATAATCGCATTTTCAGCATCAGGAACTCAGGCCGATGGCATCACTCCGATCTCTGACCGATTTCGAGCCGGTGAAATCCGAGATCGCGGCGCTGTTCGCGGCGCGCGTGGCCCAGGGCTCGGCGCCCGGCTGTTTCTTTTCGGTGTTCGACGAGGATGGCCCGGTGTTCGAGGGCGGCTTTGGCTGCCGGACGATCGATGCGGCAGCGCCGGACCGGCAGACGCGGTTTCGCATCGCCTCGTGCACCAAGAGCTTCACCACCGCCGCGCTGCTGATATTGCGCGATGCCGGCCAGCTCGTGCTGGACGAGCCGATCACCAAATTCGTGCCCGCGCTGCGCGGCACGCTGCCGGCCGGTGCGCCGGTGGTGCCCAGCCTGCGCATGCTGATGACGATGGCCGGCGGCTTGGCGACCGACGACCCCTGGGCGGACCGGCAGGAATCGATCTCGCAGGACGCCTTCCGCGCCATCCTGGAAACCGGGGTGCGCTTTACCACCCTGCCGGGCACCCGGTTCGAATATTCCAACCTCGGCTATGCGCTGCTCGGCGCGGTCGTCGAGCGGGTGAGCGGGCAGAGTTTCCCGGCGTTCGTGACCGAGCATCTGCTGCGGCCCTTGGGGCTGGAGGCGACGACATTCGACCATGCGATGGTGCCGGAGGCGCAGATGGCGACCGGCTACCGGCCGCTCGACGGCGGGTGGCTGGCTCTATCGCAGAGCGGTCCCGGCGCGTTTTCGAGCATCGGCGGGCTGATGTCGACCGGTGCGGACCTGACGAAATGGGCGTCCTGGCTTTGCGAGGCGTTCCGGGCGGACCTGCCGGAGCGGGGCCCGCTATCGGCGGCGAGTCGGCGGGAGATGCAGACCATCCACACCCCGATCGCGCCGGAGCACGGCGAGGACCTGCTGTTCAAAGGGTATGGTTTCGGCCTGATCGCGCAATCGGACGCGCGGCACGGGCTCACCGTGCATCATTCCGGCGGTTATCCGGGTTTCAGCGCCCATATGCGCTGGAACCAAGGCGCGCGGATCGGCGTCGTCGGGCTGGAGAACGCCACCTATTCCGGCGCGTGGATGCCGGTCGCCGCGGCGCTGGACCGGCTGCTTGGCGCCTGCGCGATGAAACCCGCGACGGTCGAGCCGCCGCCGGAGATCGCGGCACTGGGCCGGACGGTGGCGGCGCTCATCGCGCGCTGGGACGATGACGTGGCTGGGTCGATCTGCCTCGAAAACGTCGCCATGGACCGCTCCTTCGCCGAACGGGCGGCCGAACTGGCGGCGTTGCGGGCGCGCGTCGGACCGCCGCAGGCCGATCGCGCCGAAATCCTGCCGGCGGACGGGCCGATGTTCGGGCGGTTCGAGGTGCGCGTGCCCTGCCGGACCGGGATGATCGTTGGTCTGGTCTTGCTGGGGCCGCCCGAGCCGGCGCGGGTCCAGACCCTCCGATTCCGGGTGGTCGCCACCCCACCCGGATAGGCAACGGGTCCGGCAGGGTGCCGCCAGCAGGCTGAAAGGGATCGAACCGATGAAAATCTATATCTGCGTCGATATCGAAGGGGTGGCAGGCGTGGTGACGCCGGAGCAGGGCACGCCGGGCAACGCCGAATACGAGCGGGCCCGGCGCCTGATGACCGAGGAGGCCAACGCCGCGATCGACGGCGCGATCGCGGCGGGTGCCACGACGATCGTGGTCAACGACGCGCATGGCCCGATGACCAACCTGGTGGTCGAACAGCTCCGGCCCGAGGCGTCGTTTATCACCGGCAAGCCGAAACCCTTCAACATGTTCGCCGGCCTGACCGCGGATTTTGATGCCGTGTTCTGTATCGGCCATCATGCCGGCGCTTCGGAATTCGGCGTCCTCGCACACACGACCAATGGCTTCGCGTTCCACGGGGTCAGCATCGACGGGCGGCGGCTCGGCGAGACCGGGCTCTACGGCGCCTATGCGGGCGAATGCGGCGTGCCCGTGGTTCTCGTTACGGGGGATGACCGGTGTGCCACGGCAAACCGGCCGCATTTCCCCGGCGCAACCTTTGTCGTGGTCAAGACCGCCCTTGCCAACCGGGCGGCGCAGGCGATTTCGGTGCAGGCGGCGCGGAGCGCGATCCGGGCCGGCGCCGAGGCGGCGCTGCGCCGCATCGAGGGCGCGCGGCCCTTCCTGATCGATCGGCCGCGTTCGCTCGAACTGGTGATGAACCAACCGGCGCTGGCGGATCTGGCCGAAACGCTACCGCCGGCCGAGCGCATCGATGCGTTGACGATCAGGTTCGCGATCGCATCGGTCGCCGAGGCGATCGGCTGGGTGAACGCGATCTCGGCGATGTCGACCGCGCTGCGCTAGGCCGGATGATGGGCACGCTGGGCCATGATTTGACGGGCGAGAACGTGCGCTGGGCGTGCGCTGGCGCTATACTTTTGACTTGGACTGACGGTATTTGGGCGGCGGGTGGAGATCATGACAAGGAACCGTGACCATGGACCCATCGGGTCGTCAAATCGGTGAGCGGATCAAGCATCTTCGCAAGGAGCGGGGCTGGACGTTGAAAGACCTCAGCGCGCGTGCGCACGTATCGATGGCGACGCTTTCGAAGATCGAGAATGCCCAGGTTGCCGCGACGTTCGACACTCTGGTCAAGGTTGCCCAGGGGCTGAATGTGGGTTTCGATGGTCTCCTGCGGGATGCGGGGGTGTCGCGTGCCGGGGGCAGGCTTGCCGTGACCGCTGCCGGCGAGGCGGTGCATTTTGCGACCAGCATGTATGACTACGCGGTGCATTCGGTCGGGTTGCGCCGCAAACGGATGATCCCGCTGATCATGACGATCAAGGCGCGGTCGCTCGAGGACATCACGAGCTGGAGTTCGCACAGCGGCGAGGAATTCATTTTCATCATCAAGGGAACGGTCAGGCTCCATACCGAGTTCTATGATGTGGTCGAACTCAAGGCCGGCGAGAGTGCCTATATCGACAGCGCGATGGCGCATGCCTTTGTCAGCGTCGGCGAGGGCGAGGGCGAGATCATCTCGATCTGCCTCACCTCCGAGACGACGCAGGCGTTCTTCGCGGCTGCCGGGATGCATGAGCCGAGCGTGTAGGACGGGTTGCTGCGAGATCAAGGTGACCGCTGTGTGGCGTCCGGTCGCGGGATGGGTTTGAATTTGTTCGATCCCTTCATTTTCGTTTTGATATCGTAACAATAATTTCGTGCGAAGCTGCTTGGTCAAGCGGGGCGATTTTTCAAATCTCTGGCTTGGGCTGGGGGCTCCTGCTGGTCGGGTTTTGGTGCGTCGAGACTTGGCGCGCCGAAGAGGATGTGGCGACGGGAGTCTGGCGGTGGGTCAGGGCCGAAGGGGGGCTCGGACGGCAGGTCGATGCCCATGGCGTTGTAGAGCGGGGCGAGGATGCGGATGAGTTTTGGGTTGGCCTGCAGGAGACCTGCGAATTCGGGGTCGCCGAGGAGGTGTTGCAGGCTGAAGCGGGCGAAGCCGGTTTCGGGGAGCAGACGGTAGAGCCAGGATTCCCGGCGCGGCAGG
>NZ_NCJX01000113.1:0-8219 GCF_002282635.1 Acidiphilium sp. 34-64-41
GGGGAAAAGCCAGTTCGTCACGCTGGTGAATGTCAATGGCCGCCATGGCGGGGGCCACTAGCCCTAGTGGGTGTCTGAGTCAACCGGATAGGCACGGTACGAACCAGGCTTGCCGGGGATCTCCTTGACCTCGACCTTGGCTTCCCGCAGCGGATATTTCGCTTTCATTTCCGGCCCGGCATCGGCATTGCCGTTCACGTAATTGCCGATCCAGCGGTTCAGCCAGTTTTCGCAATCCTTGGCTTCCATGAACGAGCCGATCTTGTCGCGCGCCATCACCTTCAGGAAATGCGCGAACCGCGACGACGCCATGATATAGGGCAGGCGCGAGGAAATCGAGGCATTGGCGGTCGCATCCGGCCGGTCGTATTTTTTCGCCTTCTGCGTCGATTGCGCGCCGAAGAACACCGCATAATCGGTATTCTTGTAGTGGCAGAGCGGCAGGAAGCCGAGGTTCGAGAGTTCGAACTCGCGCCGGTCGGTGATGCCGATTTCGGTCGGGCATTTCGCATCCATGTCGCCATCATCGGATTGGAACACGTGGAACGGCAGATTATCCACCTTGCCGCCGCCCTCGGCACCGCGGATCGCGACACAGAAGCCGGAACTCGCAAAGCTCGCGGTTAGCCGCTCGCCCATCATGTAGGCGGCATTCATCCAGCAATAATCATGATGATCCATCGATTGCGCGGCGCCGGCGGCGTTGAACGGCGCCTCTTCGTAGTTGAACGTCTCGACCGGCGCGGTCGCGGCGCCATAGGGCACCCGCGCCAGCGTGCGCGGCATCACCAGCGAGACGAACCGCGCATCCTCGGTTTCGCGAAAGCCGCGCCATTTGGCGTATTCAGCGGTCTCGAAAATCTTGGAAAGATCACGCGGCTTCGATAATTCGGTCCAGTCCGAAAACCCGAACATCCCGGCACCCGCCGCCGAAATGAACGGCGCGAACGAGGCCGCCGCCACGTTGGAAATCAGGCGCAAACTCTCGATGTCGTCAGGATGGTTGGTCCATTCGTAATCGCCGATCAGCGCGCCATAGGGCTCGCCGCCGGGTGTGCCGAACTCGTTTTCGTAAATCTTCTTGAACAGCTGGCTCTGATCGAACTCCACCGCCTTGGTCAGGTCGCGGTTGAGCTCGCGCTTGGTCATGTTGACCACTTTGATCTTGAGCGATGTGCCGGTCTCGGAGTTCATCACCAGATGATTGAGCCCGCGCCAGCTCCCTTCGAGCTGCAAGAACCGCGGATTGTGCATGATCTCGTTGAGCTGGGTCGACATCCGCCGGTCGATTGCGGCAATCGCGCGGTCGATCGTGCGGGTCAGGTTCTTGTCGAACGTCACGGTGCCGGACAGTGCTTCCTGCACCAGCGTCTTCACAAGGTCCTGCGCCCGGTCGGGTTCGGTCTGCTTGGTCGCGCCCACCACCTGGTCGAGCAGGCTGACCTGCTCGGTCTCGGTCGTGGTGGTGCTCGCCGCTTCGGATTTCGTGCCTGACATGATCAGCCCTCCTTGCCGGCGCCGAGGCCGAGTTCACCTGACAGCGCCTTGAGCTCGCCATCGTTTTGCAACACCTGCTCGAGCAATGATTCCAGCTGTTCCGAACGATCCGCCTTGCTCATCAGGTCGCGCAGCTTGTTGCGGGTCTCGAGCAGCGCTTTCAGCGCCGGCACCTGCTCCACCACCCGCTCGGGATCGAAATCCTCGATACTGTTGAACTTCAGGTCCACCGCCATCTGGCTGCCGTCGTCAGCGAGCTTGTTATCGACCTTGAGCTTCAGCCCCGGCGCCATCCGTGCCATCACGTCGTTGAAATTGTCACGATCGATCTGGATGAACTTGCGCTCGGCCAGCGGCTTTAGCGGTTGCGTCGGATCGCCGGAAAAATCGCCCAGCACGCCCATCACGAAGGGCAGTTCCCGCACGATCTGTGCGCCCTCCGTCTCGACGTCATAGGTAATATGCACCCGCGGTTTGCGTACGCGGTTGAGTTTTTCATGAATGCTGCCGCTCATTGTCCGGTTCCCCAAAAAACGTCGAAAATCGATGCAAGATCGTCCGATGCAAAAACGCTTGTCTCAGTCTTGGCACAGTTCTGGCCGGGCGATCCGCAACGCACATCGTTGCAAAATCGCCCATTGGTTGCAATGTTAGCCTGTCCTTGCCGGGTCGTAAACAAACTCGTTGTTTCGTCATAAAAATAAACGCGAACCTCATTGTCGCAATCGCAACCAGCCATTGCGCGCCCAGCGCCGTTTCAATACTAATCGCATTAACGTCAAAGATGCCGGGAGGGTGAACCATGCCGAGCGACCAGACTGCGACCCCGATCAACGCAACATCCCCCGCCGCAGGCAGCGCCGGTGCCGCGTTTCGCGCCGGCCAGCTCGATGCCGCGGTCGCCGCCGCCACCGCCGCGGTGAAGGCAAAACCGACGGATGTTGCCGCCCGCATCCTGCTGGTCGAAATGCTGGTGTTCGCCGGCAATTTCGAACGCGCCGATGTCCTGCTCGATGCCGCCGGCCAGCTCGACCCGGCCGCCGCGCTGGTCGTCGCCGAATTCCGCCAGCTGCTGCGCGGTGAAATGGCCCGCCGGCAATTATACCGCGATGGCAGGGTGCCGGAGTTTCTCGGCGAACCAGGCCCGGTCGAACAATCCCTGCTCGCATCCCTGGTCGCCCAGCGCGCCGGCGACCTGGAGGCGGCACGCGAGGCTGCCGCCGCCGCCGAAGCCGCGCGCACCGCCCGCCCCGGCACGGCTGACGGTGCCGCCTTCACCGATTTTCGCGATGCGAGCGATACCACAGCGGGGATTCTGGAAGTCCTGACCACGACCGGTAAATACTTCTGGGTGCCGATTTCGCGTGTGACCGAAATCACCTTCCACAAACCCGCCCGCCCGCGCGACCTGATCTGGCGGCGCGCGAGCCTCGCGGTCGAAGCCGGGCCGGACGGCGATGTCTATATCCCCGCCATCTATGCCGTGACCGGCGAACCCCCGGCCGATGAGTATCGCCTCGGCCGCGCGACTAATTGGCAGGACCACGCCGGCCTGGTCACCGGCATCGGCCAGCGCGAATTCCTGGTCGGCGACGATGCGGTCCCGATCATGGATCTCGGCACGCTCGTCTTCGCAGCATGAGCCAGACCCCGTTCAACGACCGGGTGCGCGATGCCGGGGCGCGCGTGCAACTCTCCCCGCTCGACCGCCTGTTCGATGACGCGCCCGATCGTGACCGCGACCGCCCGCTCTCGCCCGGCGAAGCGATGACCGTGCTGCGCCGCTCGGTCCGGCGCGATCTCGAAGCGCTGCTGAACGCGAAGCGCCGCTGGCACAGCCTGCCCGGCAAACTCACCGAACTCGCAGGCTCGGTCGCCGGCTACGGCCTGCCCGACTACACCTCCGGCAGCATGGCCGACCCCGGCGCGCGCGAAGCCTTCCGCGCCGAGGTCGAGCGCACCATCAAAACCTTCGAGCCGCGCTTCGCCCAGGTCGCGGTCGTGCTGGTCAAGGCGGAAAACCCGCTCGACCCCACGCTGCACATGCGGATCGACGGCCTGCTGCACGCCGAACCCGCGCCGGAGCCGATCAGCTTCAACACGATCGTCGATGCCACCTCGGCCGAAATCGAAGTCAAGGGCGAGCGCTTTGTCTGACAGTCTGCTGCCCTATTTCAACCGCGAACTGCTGGCGATCCGCAAACTCGCCGCCGAATTCGCCGATACCCACCCGAAAATCGCCGGCCGCCTGCGCCTCTCGCCCGATGCGGTCGATGATCCCCACGTCGCCCGCCTGCTCGATGGCGTCGCTTTCCTCTCGGCGCGCGTCCACAAACGCCTCGACGATGAATTCCCCGAGCTGACCGATGCGCTGCTCGGCGCGCTCTACCCCGGTTTTCTCGCCCCGATCCCCGCCTGCGCCATCGCCCAGTTCGACTGCAAGCCCGATCTGCAGGCGAACGTCCGGCTCGATGCCGGCTTCACCCTGGAATCCGAACGCGTGCGCGGCCAGGCCTGCCGGTTCCAGACCGCCTATCCCGTCTCGCTCTGGCCGATCCGCATCGAACAGGTCCGCCTTGCCGGGCAACCCTTCGTCGCCCCGGCCAACCCGCTCGCCCCCGGTGCCGCCTCGGTCCTGCGCATCGTGCTCGGCACCATGGCACCCGAAATGAGCTTCGCCAAACTCGGGGTCGATCGTCTGCGGTTCTATCTGCGCGGCGGCCAGGCGATCGCGCCGCATTTGTATGAACTGCTCGCCGCCCACACCGTCGGCGTCGCCCTCGCGGTCAGCCCGGGCGATCCCAGCCCCGTGCTGCTCGGGCGGGAAGCCGTCATCCCGGTCGGCTTCGGCGAGGACGAAGCCCTGCTGCCCTGGCCCGCGCGCGGCTTCACCGGGTTTCGCCTGCTCGCCGAATATTTCGCGTTCTCCGAAAAATTCATGTTCATCGATCTCGACGGGCTGGACCGCAAGACCCTCGCCCTCGCCGGCAACCGGCTCGAAATCTTCATCTATCTCGACCGCTCCGCCATCGAACTCGAACGCGCGGTCAGCGCCGAACACCTCGCCCTCGGCTGCACGCCGATGGTGAATATTTTCCCCCAGCATTGCGAACCCATCCGCCTCGACCAGACCGACACCGAATACCGCGTCGTGCCGGATGCCCGCCGCGCCACCGGCATGGAAATCTGGGGCATCACCGCCGTGCGCGAGACCGATCGCGCCGGCAACACCAGGCCCTGGCAACCCTTCTACCGCGCCGGCCAGGGCGGCCCGGATACGCCGGGCGGCTATTACCTCGAAGCCCGCCGCCCCGCCGCCGCCCCGCTCGGCGGCACCGAAACCTTCCTCGCCCCGTTCGCGCCGGAGTTCGACCCCGCCGCCCCGGCCGATACCGTGCTCTCGGTCGATGCGCTCTGCGTCAACCGCGACCTGCCCGCCGCCCTGCCGTTCGGCGGCGGGCACCCCTACCTCACGCCGATCTCGCCGCACGACGGCATCGCCCGCGTCGCCTGCCTCACCCCGCCCGGTGCCACGCTGCGGCCACGCCTCGCCGAACGCGGTGCGTGGCGGCTGATCTCGCACCTCTCGCTCGGTCATCTCTCGGTGGTCGGCGGTCCGGAAGGTGCCGCGGCCCTGCGCGACGTGCTCCGCCTGTACGACCGCGCCGAAACCGCCGAAACCCGCGCCGCGATCGAGGCGCTGATCGGCGTCGCGGCCAAACCCGGCACCGCGCGCCTGCCGGGCGGGCGCCTCGGCAGCTTCTGCCGCGGGCTCGACGTCACGCTGGAATTCGACCCGAAACCCTATCAGGAAAACGGCCTGTTCCTGCTCGGCGCCGTGCTCGAACGCTTCCTTGCCCTGCACGGCACGATCAATTCCTTCGTGCGCACCACCCTGCGCCTGCGCGGCCGGGTTGATCCCGCCATGCGCTTCCCACCCCGCGCCGGCCACCGGACGCTGCTATGAACCCACCCCGCACACCCGAAGGCGCGCTCGCCCGCCTCGCCCGCACGCCGGCAAAATTCCGCCTCGGTGCCGCCATCCGCCTGCTCTGGCTCGCCGCCGCAAGGCGCGATGTGGGCGAGGCGATCGCCTTCACCGCGCCCACCACCCTCGCGCACCCGACCGCCGAGGTCGATCACGCAAGCGCCCCGCAGGCCGGCCGCGCGACGCTCGCCACCAGGCTGATCGGCCTGCTCGGCGTCTCCAGCCCGCTGCCGCGCTGGTATACCGAGCTGGTCGCCCAGGCGACCCGCGCCCGCTCGCCCGCGATGGCCGATTTCGTGGCGATGCTGGCGCAGCGCCTGATCGCCGGCTTTGCCACCGCCGGCACCAAATACCGCCCGCACCTCGCCGCCGAACTCGCCCATCACACGGGCAATGCCGACGCACGGATAGCGCCAGACCCCGCCGGCGAAGTCCTGCTGGCGCTCACCGGCTTCAACACGCGCCACCTGATCGACCGCCTCGCGGTTGGTGCGATGCCGATCCAGCACTACGCCGGCTTCTTCGCGAGCCGCCCGCGCTCGGCGGACCGGCTGCGGGCCCTGCTGTCGGACTGGTTGAACCGCGACGTCACGATCGATGAATTCGCCGGCGGGTGGCTCCGCCTCGACGCCGACAGCCAGAGCCGCATGCCGCGCGGCCGGATGCCCGGCCAGTTCAACCGCCTCGGGCGCGACTGCGCCGCCGGGGCCCGCGCGTTCGACCCGCAGGCCCGCTTCATTATCCGGATCGGGCCGTTGTCGCACGACGCCTTCGAAGCCCTGCTGCCCGACCGGCCCCGCCTGCATCATCTGGTCTCGATGGTGCGCGCCTATGTCGGCATGGAGGTCGATTTCGCGGTCAACCTCGTGCTCGATCCGGATGCGATCCCCCGCGCCCAGCTCGGCGGCACCACCGCCCCCCGCCTGTCCTGGACCGGCTGGCTGCCGATCGCCACCCCCGGGCTCAGCGGCCGCGCGCGCGCCGATCAGGCGCTGTTCAATGCCACCACGATCGAGGCTCTGCCGATCCCCCGGCTCAGCGCGGTCGCACCATGAGCTGGGGTGCCGGCTACGTCACCGATATCGCCTACGCCCCCGGCTATTACGCCGAGCAATCGCCCCGGCTGATGGCGCTCGCCGCCCTGGTCAACGGTTTTGCCGCCACCATCCCCGCGCGCGACGAACCGTTCCATTTCGTCGATATCGGCTGCGGCCTCGGCTTCTCCGCCCTGGTGCTCGCCGCCACCAACCCGGGCTGGACCGTGACCGGGCTCGATTTCAACCCTGCCCATATCGCCCGCGCCCGCGCCATGGCGGAAAGTGCCGGGATCACCAACTGCCAGTTCATCGAGGCCGATTTTACCCGCTTCACCGGCGCGGACCTGCCCGATGTCGACGCCGCCAGCCTCCACGGACTCTGGACCTGGGTCAGCGAACCGGTCCGCCAGGGCGTCGTGCGGTTGCTCGCCGAAAAACTCAAACCCGGCGGGCTCTGCCACGTCAGTTACAATGTCCTGCCCGCCTGGCGCGGCATGATCGGCCTGCAACGGCTGATGCGCGAAGCCGGCAGCCGCCTCGCGTTCCGCGCCGATCGTCAGGCCGCGCAGGGCTTCGCCATGGTCCGCCGCCTGATGGACGCCGGCAGTGCCGCGATCGACCCGTCCGCCATCCGCATCATCGAACATTGCGCCGATAAACCTGCCGCCTACCTCGCGCATGAATTCATGAACGAAGCCTGGGCGCCCTGCTTTCACCACGACGTCGCCGCCGCGCTCGCCGACGCCAAACTCACCTACGCCGGCTCACCCCGCCTGCTCGAAAACTTCCCCGCCCTGGCACTCGACGATACCGCCCGCGCGATCGCCGCCGAATTCGAAGATCCCTCGATGATCGAACTGCTCAAGGACGCCACCGCCAACCAGCCCCTGCGCCACGATATTTTCGTGCGCGGTGCGACCCGGCTCGACCCGATGACGCGGGATGCCATCCTGCGCGCCGTCCCGATCGGCCTCACGGTGCCCTACGCCACGCGCAAGCTCACCTTCGAATCCGCTGCCGGCCAGGCCACGATGAACGCCGGCCTCTACGAACCCGTCTTCGCCTACCTCGCCGAAGGCCCCGCGACCATCGGCGACCTGCTCGCCATCGCCCGCGCGTCCCACCCCAACGACAGCCAAGGTAACCCCGCCGAACTGCTCGCCATGCTGATCGGCACCGGTCAGGCCATCATGGTGCCCGACGCCGCCGCCCGCATGGATCCGCCCAGCGTGCGTCTCAACGCCGCCATGTTCACCGAAAAAATGCGGGGCAACAGCGTGATGAACCCGGTCGCCCTGGCCGTCCCCGCCCTCGGCGGCGGCATCTCCCTCCCGGGTCTCGCCGCCTTCGCGGTCCTGCGCCAGCACGACTGGCTCAGCGAAGCCACCATCAACAACCCCCTGCCGGAACCCGACCCCACCCGCCTCGCAGCTTGGGCAAACCAGGCCGTGCCGGACGGCGACCCCAACACGCACGAAACCCTGATCACCGGCTTCAAAACATTCTTCGCCAACCAGGCCCCCACACTCCGCCGCCTTGGCCTCGTGTGTTGAACCCGGCTGAGGCCGGATGGCTGGGGCCTTGGGGCTTAAGTAAGTAAGGCGGGGGGCTTTGCCCCCTCGACCCCCACTAAGGGCTTAGCCCTTAGAACCCGCTAGTTTTAGGCAAGGGGAGGGCGCTGCCTCGGATTTTCCGTC
>NZ_NCJX01000026.1:0-41855 GCF_002282635.1 Acidiphilium sp. 34-64-41
AGCAAGGTTGGCGTCAGCACCCATATTTTTGCTCAAACTCAATGACTTAAGCCACACCCGCCAGCGAATCCCTGACATGCGGCGAATAAGATGGGCTAGGGGAGGCCGCCGGGATCAGCGTGTTGGCATTGGCGACCAGCCCCGTGGTGATCAGCGCACCACCCGCACCGAGTACCTGAGGCGGTTGCAGCGTGCCGAGCGCGCTGTTGAACGGTGTGTTTAGCTTGCCCGCGCTGATGGCTGCGGCGGCCGCATTCGGGTTGGACGTCAGATTTTGTACCGCAGTCTGAATACTGGTATAAAATAGCGTTGCCGTCATCGAATTCGGGCTCGATATTGGCGGCACGCCGCTGTTCTGGCCGCTGAAGACATAGGCCGCGCCATCCTGGGTGTTGAGCAGATTGCCGATCTGGCTCAGGGCCTGACGCGCCATCGAGGCGGAGGTCAGCGCCCCCTGAGGTGTTGCCGCATTGACGGTCTGGAACTGCGACAGCACGCTCGATGCGATCTGGCTGATCGCGGTGATCGTGCTCTGCTGGACCTGCATCTGCCCCGCGACGGCGTTGAGATTGGTCACGGTAGAATTGATGCCGGCGATCTGCGGCGCGATCGACAAGGCGCCCGCCGCCGATCCCGGTGTCGCGTTATCGAGTCCGGCGTAGGTGCCGGCGACGTAGCCGGTGGTCGATTGCGTGGTCAACTGGTCGAGTTTGGCGGATGTTCCCGAGGCCTCGGCGATCAACTGTTGCATCAGGCCATACGTGCCGCCAGTGATGCCGGAAATGGAACCGCTCATGAAATCATGGCCTCCTGGGCTGCCCACATCTGCTGGGCGATGTTGACGACTTTGGCATTCGCCGCATAGGCGTTCTGCAGCGTGACCAGCAGGCCCATCTGTTGGTCGATGCTGACGCCGCTGGTGGATGACGCCTGGTTGGTTAGAGCGGTGGATAGCGATGCAGCCGCGGTGCTGGCGGTTTGGGCGTTGCTGCTGAGCGCCGCCTGATTGGCGGTGACATTGGTTGCCGCCGTCGCGAGGGTGCCGCCTGGCGCTGTGGCCGCGCTGGTCACGACCGCGCTGATCACGCCGGTGAAGCCGGTGGCGCCGGTGGGGTTCAGCGGGCTGGCCTGCGTGCCATCGCGCACGAGCGATGGCGTCGCGACGACTTTGGGATTGACGGTAATGACGCTGGCGAAGCCGGAGGCCGTTGAGGGAACATTCCCGGACGGATCGGAAAACAGGGTGAGGCCGGTGGCGGCAAAGCCGCCTGCCAGGGATTGGGCGAAACTATCGAGATTGGATTGCAGGCCCGGCAGGGTGGTGGTCGCCAGTTGCAGGCCGGCGCCGATCGATCCGGCGGTGAACGTACCGGTCACAGTCTGGCTGCCGAGGGTGATGACCGGCGGATTTCCGGTTGCCTTGAATGCACCGGCGCCAGCGGTTGGCAATTGCTGGCCGGAGGGCGTGTAGAGCGAGATGGCGCCATTGGGCTGCGCGATGGATTTGGCACCGGTGAGCGACGCGATGGTCTGCACCAGGGCATCGCGTTGGTTCTTCAGATCGGCGGTGCTTTTGCCCTGTTGGCTCAAGCTGATGATCTGGTTATTGAGCGTGCCGACCTGGGTCAGTGACGTATTCAGCGATGTGATGCCGGTGGCAACATCGGTCGATGCGGTCTGCGTCGCATTGCTGATCGCGCTGGAAATGGAATTGATCTGGCGGGCGAGCGTTTGCGCGCTCGAGACGACAGCGGATTGCTGCACCGTGTTGGACGGGTTGGTCAGTAGCGTGGCAAAGCCCGATTGGAGATTGCCGAGCAGACTCGACAGATCGTTACCCTGGCCCGGCGTGCCCATCACCTGATCGACGCCGGACAACGATTGAGCGGTGGTTTGCTGAAACGACTGATCACCGACCGCGGCGTTGACCTGGGCCTGCATACTAGCGTTGACCTGTTGGGTTGCAGGTCCGCTGATGACGCCGCTGCCCAGGCCCTGTGCCGATGTCGCGGTCAGCGTTGCCGCTTCGGCCGAATAGCCGGCGGTGTTCGCGTTGGCGATGTTTTGCGACACCACCGCCAGCTGCGCTTGGATTGCGGCGAGGCCGCTATTGGCGATTAAAAGTCCGCTTCCGATGCTCATCGCAATGATTATCCGCTTAAATAGTTACTGAACCATGTTCACGGTGGTCTGTAATAATTGCTGCGCCGTAGTAATCACCTTGGAATTGGCGGTATAGGCCTGCTGCGCGGTGATCAGGCTGGTGAACTGGGTGGCGATGTCGACATTGGAGCTTTCGGTCGAGCCGGTGACGAGCGCATTGCCGTTGCTGCCGACCGCGTTGATCGTGGCGGCGCCCGAACCCTGGCTCGCGGTGTAGAGCTGACCGCTCTGGTTCTGTAGCGCATCCGGCGCATTGAATGTCGCGAGCGGGATCTGAGCGACGGCCTGGGAGAAGCCGTTGCTGTAATTGACCGTGATATTGCCTTGCGTATCGATCGAGAGATTGGAAAAATTACCGGGCGGCGTGCCGTTCTGGGAAGCACCCTGGAGGTTGAGACCGGTGCCCGCGTATTGCGTCAGACCGGCGGTACCACCGAACGTGCCGAAATCGAGCGCGATATTCTGGGTGCCGTTGCCGAAATTGGCTGGAATCGTTAGGGTTGCTGGTTGCCCGGCCGTGTTTTTCGATGCCGAAGCGCCGGCGCTGCTGGTACTCAACGTACTCAACGTACCATCGCTCCCGAATGTCATGCTCGCGGTCGCGATCGGGGTGTTGGCGGTGTTGCCGGCTGTATCGCCGGGTGCGTAGGCGGCCATGCTCCACTGGTTGGCGCCCGTCTGCGTCCAACTGAGATTGAGTTGCTGCAGATTGCCGAGCGAATCATAAATATCGACCTGCGTACTGACCGGCGATGTCGCTGGCGTTGTCGGCAGGGAGGCGGATAACGTGACGGTGCTCGTCGCTATCGGTGGCGTGGTGGCCTGGGAAATCTGGATCGGCGCCAGGGACGAGGTGTTGACGACACCGTTTGTGGTGTTGATCGACCAGCCATTCAGATAGGCACCTGTGCCGTTCACCAGGTAGCCCTGCTTGTTCAACTTGAAATCGCCTGACCGCGTATAGTATTGTTGCGTTTGAAAATTCTGGGTCGCGCTGCTGGATGCGGTACTGCTTACAGGGTCGCTGACATTGAAATAACCCTGTCCGCTGATCGCCAGTGCCAGAGGGTTGGTACTTTGCGTGATCGTTCCAGCCACTGTGTTGCTGTAGTCGGGCCGCGCGATTACCGAGTCGGCACCATTGCTGGTGGATGAACTCTGGGTGAGATAGTTTATGAAATTGGTATCGACCCCCTTGTACCCGGTGGTCTGGCTGTTGGCGATGTTATCGCTGATGTTGGTGAAGGCGCTGGACTGCGCCTGCATGCCACTGACCGACGTATCCAATGCGCCAAAAATCGACATTCTGTCCTCGTTGCTAGAAGTGTAGCGGTTTTGCTGTTAACGGGTTGCGACCCGATGGGGCCGCGTTCGTGAAGATGAAGCGTCCAACGAGTTTGCAGGAACCATGCCAGCGGCCCGGCGCGGCGGCGGTGCGCGGATTGAGCCGGGCCGGCGGCCGCAAAATTGCCGCCGGCCCGGCAGATTTCGCCGGGCTATCCATAAATGGCTCGGCAAAATGTGCCGGGTGACCATGCGGAGAGCCCCGGTTTATGGCCAACCCCGATGAACTCACGCCAGCCGGCGATGCGTGGCGGGTTGGCAGGAATCTTGCAAAGGTCGCGGCATGACTGGTCTTCCCGTAGCAACCAATGCCCTTATCGCCGCAGCCCCCGTGAAACCGGCGCCGGCGGCGACAACGCCCGTATCAGGGCCATCGGGGGCGCTCCCGGCAGGGGCAGCGCCGATCCTGTCGAGCGCGGCCGTCGCGCCGACGGCGGCGGCATCGTTCAGGCAGGCGCTGTCGTCTGTGTCGCCCGGCAAGGGCGGCTCCGTCGATCACGCTAAGCCCTCCGCACCCCCGATGGTGTCGGAGACGCCGGTGGCGGCACCCGATGCCCATGGAACCAAGGGGCAGAATGAGGCGCAATTGACGGTTGCTGCCGGCCCGGCATTCGGGGGTGGCGACGCGGTAAGTAAGGCAATGGCGGCAGAGGCGGCGGGCGTGGGCGTTGCGAGCGGTCGTAACTCAACCGGCGGCCTCATGTTAGGACCGGACAAAACTAAGACCAAGCAGGGCGCGGCGAAGACCGCGGATAGTACTTTGGCGGTATCGGTCGCGTCATCGCCCCAGCCAGCGCTGCCGCCGGCAGGAACGATACTCCCCGCCACGCCGCAACCGATGTTGCCGCAACCAATGACACCAACGCCGGTTGTCGCGGGTCAATCGGCCGAACGCGCGATGGTCGCCTCCGCCGGGCCGCCAGTATCCAAAACGGGATCGAACTTGTCCAACTCCGTTGCATCGAGCCGGCCTGCTTCGCACGCGTCAGCGAAGGAGTTGCCGACCGCGGGAGCCGGGGTGCCAGCCTCGGCAAGTGGACAAGCTGCCATCGTTCCCGCGGGTCCGGCGGGTGCCGCAGCCTTGTCGCAAGGCGGACCTTCGCCGGTGACGCCCCTGCTATCCGTCCAGCTCCAAGGCAACGCGACTTCGGGAATCCCGATGCCGGCCCACGGACCGGCCGGACCTTTGCCAGCGACGACGCTGCCATCCGTCGGGACCCAAGGCAACGGGACTGCGGGGGGGGCGATGCGGGCCTACGGGCCGGCCGGACCTTCGCCAGAAACGACGCTGCCATCCGCCGGGGGCCAGGGCAATCCGACTCCGGGAAGCGTGCCCGCCCACGGACTAGCCGGCCCTGCCGCTACGCCGGCCCAAAAGGCCACCGCACCGCTTTCGGCGAGCGTCTTGGCGAGCGGATCAAGCTTCGGTGGTGCGCTTGCCGTCCCCGCGCTAGCGGCGGCACCATTTGACGGCGGCGCAGCGGCTCCGCTCGGGGCCACAGCGGGTGCAGCGGCCTTCCATGCCGCCACGCAGCAGGTCGCGACGGCGATGGTAGGGGTTGCCCCCCTTGCGGCGGATGCCGGCGGCACGCGACTCATGATCGCGATGGCACCGCCCGCGATCGGGATGGTCAGTATCCAGATCGACCGTGCGGCCGATGGCACATCGGCGATTGCGGTGGCCGCAACCCATCCGGTCACCTTGGCGGCGCTCCAGAACGACCATGCGGCGCTCGACCAGATGTTGACCCTAGCCGGGATACCGGCGGATCATCGGAGCGTCACATTTCATCTCGACGCACCGCGCCCCGATGGCGGCGCGGGCGCCACACTGTCGCAGGGCGGCACTGGCCAAGGCGGCGGCTCGCTGGAGCATGGGGCGGGTCGTCAGTCAGGCGGTCAGCCAGCGCCTGGCAGCGCGCAAACGTATGATCGTCTGGGTCATGCTGCGGCGCATATTCCAGAGAGCGTCGCTATCGGCGGCACCGCACCGCAGTCCATCCTTCAGATGCGCCGCTTCGGCGTGAACATGATGGCCTGACAAGGCCATGATCCGACCAAAGGAACCGTAAAAATGTCCGGCACAATTGCTTCAGTCGCCTACCAGCAAAGCCAGTTGACCGCAGCGGCCAACGCGGCTGCGGCGGGGTTGACCAATACCGGATCGAGCGCGGCTGGTTCAGCCGGCGGCACGAGCTCGACAACCGCTTCGGCAACCGGCACCGGTACATCGAGTTCCTCGGCCAGCGGTGGCGCTCTCGGAGCGCTCTCAAGCAACTACAATAACTTCCTGACAATGCTGACGACACAGCTGAAAAACCAGGATCCGTCGAGCCCGATGGATTCCAGCCAGTTCACCTCGGAACTGGTGCAATTTTCCAGCGTGGAGCAGCAGATCAACACCAATTCGAGCCTGGGGCAGCTGATCCAACTGACCCAGGCCGGCGACCTGACGCAGGCGAGCGCGATGCTCGGCAGTCAAGTCACCGCAACATCCAACAAGGTGCCGTTGCAGAACAGCAAGGCGAGCCTGAGTTTCACCGCCCCGGCCGCTGAACCGGTGGCGATCGCGGTCTACAACAGTGCCGGCACACAAATTCTGGATACCGCGCTGACCGCGACTCAGGGCAGCAATACGTGGAACTGGAACGGCAAGGATTCCAGTGGCGCGACGGTGCCGGATGGTGCGTATACCGTGGCGGTGATGGGGCAGGGCAGCAGCGGCACCGCGACCGCACTGCCCTTCACGGTGACCGGCACGGCAACCGGGGTAAGCAGTGGCACCAACTCGGTATCGCTCAACCTCGGCGCGCTATCGGTGCCGTTCACCGCGGTCACCAGCGTCAGCAAGGCCGCTACAACCACTGGCGGCTGACGCCGATTATGCCTTATCGTGGAAACAATGGGTGCCGTGGGTGACCGCGGCACCAGCCCGCAACGCGGCCGTTACCATGATGGTTTCAGCCAGTTCGGCATCGGTCGCGCCGGCGGCACGGGCCTTGCCGACATGGATTTCGATGCAGTAGGGGCATTGGGTCGTGTGGGCGACGCCCAGGGCGATCAGTTCCTTGTATTTCACCGGCACGGCGCCATCCGCCATCGCGGCGGCATCGAACGCGGCGAAGGCCTGCATCGCCTTTGGTGCATGGGTACCGATGGTGGCGAGATGTTTGAGGTTCTTCATATCGTACATGGGCGGATCCAATTTTAGTTGATGTTATTGGTCGCAGTGAAGGAATGTCAGCCGATGACGTCAACAGCGAGCCATTTCACGACGGGTTGACGAGACTTGCTCCGGCGAGGTTCGATTGATCGATCGTCAATCAGGTGGCGGCCTGTTGCAGGGGGCGCCATGCCTGCGACGATCGTCGTCGTTGGAATGCCGCCTCCGCGCCTGGCTCTGTTTGCGCGCCGCCCCGGACTCCCGCGCTCTGGCCCCCGCGCTCAGTCGTCGCCGACGTGTTCGGCGATACGAGCTTGCGGCTGGGTGCGGCGTCTGCGGCCGGTGCGTTCGCGCAGGCTTTCGAATACGACGTACAGCAGCGGGATGACGAAGATGCCGATGCCGCTGGCCAGGATCATGCCGGCGAACACCGGGGTGCCGAGCGAGCGCCGGGTGATCTGGGCGGCGCCGGTGGCGATTACGAGCGGCAGCAAGCCGAACACGAAGGCGATCGAGGTCATCATCACGGCGCGGAACCGCATTTTGGCACCCATGATAGCCGCTTCGTGGATGCTCATGCCTTCCTCGCGGCGTTCCTTGGCGAATTCGACGATCAGGATGCCGTTTTTGGCGGCGAGCGCGATCAACACGATGAGTCCGATTTCTGCGTAGAGATCGAAGGTCAGCCCGGCGATGACGATGCCGAGCATGGCGCCGAACACGCCAACCACGACGGACAGCAACACCGGGATCGGGATGATCCAGCTTTCATACAGGGCCACCAGGAACAGGAACGCGAAGGTGAGCGATAGGCCAAACACGTAGATCGCCTGGCCCTTCGCCTGTTCCTGCAAATAGGCGGTACTCGTCCAGTCATACGAGAAGCCGGCCGGCAGCACGCGGGCCGAGAGTTTCGCCATCGCGGCGAGAGCGGCATTCGAGGACACGCCCGGTGCCGGGTTGCCGATGACCGGTGCCGCTTCGGAATCGTTGTAGCGGCTGATGATCTGCGGTCCGAGCACGGTATGCGCGGTGGCGAGCGAGCGCATCGAGATCATCGCACCGGAGTTGCTGCGCACATAGATCCGCCAGATCCCGGCCTCGGTATCGCGATCGCGCGCCTTGGCCTGGATGTTCACCTGCCACACCTGGCCGAACAGGTTGAACTGATTGACGTAGTAGCCGCCGAGCGAGGCCTGGAGCGCCTCGAAGATCGAGGATACCGGCACGCCGAGCGCCTGCGCCTTGGCACGGTCGATATCGAGATAGATCGAGGGTGTGTTTGCCGAATACGTGCTGAAGACGTGGCTGAGTTTCGGATCGCCGTTGGCCGCGACGATCAGCGCCTTGAGCACGGAGTTGAACTTCTGCTCGCTGGCCGATTGCACGTTCTCAAGCTCGTAGGTGAACCCGCCGTTGGTTGACAGGCCGATAATCGGCGGCAGGTTGAACGCGATCACGCTCGCGCCTTTGATCTGCGCGCCCATAGCGAACACCTTGCCGATCACCGCCTGTACCGAATTCGCCGCCCCCGGCCGTTTTCCGAACGGCTTCAGATGCGCGACCATGAACAGCGCGTTCGGCTCGGTCGCCGAATCCAGAATCGAGTAGCCATTGATCGCAATCACGTCCTTCACCTGCGGCAGGGTATGGATCATTTTGGCGAGTTTCTGCCCCATGGCGTCGGTGCGTTGCAGCGAGGCGCCGGGTGGCAGGGTCGCCTGGATGAAGAACGCACCCTGATCCTCATCGGGCAGGAAGCCGCCCGGCGTGATGCTGCCAAGTACGGCGGCGCCGATGCCGAACAGCAGGATCACCACGAGCACCAGCACCGAGCGTTTGATCACCTTGCCGACGAAATTGGCATATCCGTCGCGCGTGCGATCGATGAACCCAAGGATCTTCGCCATGACGCCGCGTTTATGGGTCTGCCGGCGCAGCAGCAGCGCGCACAGCGCGGGCGAAAGCGTCAGCGCGTTCAGCGCCGAAATCAGCATCGCGGTGCTGATCGCGACGGCAAACTGGGTGAATAGCAGGCCGGACAGACCCGGAATGAACGCGGTCGGCACGAACACCGACAGCAGCACGAGCATGATCGCGATGATCGGTGCCTGGATCTGCGCCATCGCCACTTTGGCCGCTTCCTTGGACGACATCTCCGGGTTTTCTTCCATCACCCGCTCGATGTTTTCGACCACGACGATCGCGTCATCCACCACCAGCCCGGTCGCGACCACCAGCGCGAGCAACGTGACGGTATTGGCTGAATAACCCAGTGCCAGCATGAAGGCGAAACTGCCTAGCAGCGCGATCGGCACGACGATTGAGGGCACCAGTGCCGCGCGCCACGAGCCGAGAAACAGGAACACCACGATCACGACCAGCACGAACGCTTCTATCAGCGTCTTGATCACCTCATCGATCGTGTCGGACACGAAGGAGCTGGAATTATACACCGTCTTGTTGGACAGGCTCTTGGGAAACCGCTTCGCCAGCGTTGCGATTTCCTTCTCGACCCGCGCGGAGGTGGCCACCGCATTCGCACCCGGCGACAAGAACACGCCGATCGCGACACCGGGATGGCCGTTGATCCGGTCGATCTGATTTTCGCTCTGCGGCCCGAGCGCGATTTTCGCGACATCCTTGAGCCGCAGCAGCGACCCATCCTTGTTGCCGCGGATCACGATGTTGCCGAACTGCTTTACCGTGCTCAGCCGGCCCTGGGTCTGCACTGAAAGCTGATACTGCTGATCGTGGCCGATCGGCATCAACCCGATCGTACCGACCGGCGCCTGCGTGTTCTGGTCCTGGATCGCGCTGATCAGATCGCCCGGCGTCAGCCCCAGCTCGGCGAGGCGGTTGGTGTTGTAGACCACCCGCATCGAGTAATCCTGCTCACCGAACATATGCGCCTGACCGACGCCTGCCACCCGTGATAACGGATTGAGCACGTTGATCTTGACGTAGTTGGAAATCTCGAGCGGCGTCAGCTTGTTGTCTGGGCTATAGAAAAACACGAATTGCAGCACCGAGGACGATTTTTTAGTCACCGTCACGCCTTCCTTCTGCACTTCGGAGGGCAATTGCGTCAGCGCCTGCTGCACCGCGTTGGTAACGTTCACTTCATCGATGTCAGGATCGCTGCCGAGCTTGAAGGTCACCGTGAGGCCGTAGGTGCCGTCGTTGGCGCTGGTCGATGAATAATAAATCTCATCGTTCAGCCCGTTGATCTGTTGCTCCAGCGGCTCCGCGACCGTGTCGTTCACCACCTTGGCTGAGGCGCCGGGATAGGTGGCGCTTACCTGCACCGATGGCGGCACGATCGAGGGAAACTGCGCCACGGGTATCCGAGTCATCGCAATCGCACCGGCGATCGTGATCACGATCGCAATCACGATCGCAAAACGCGGCCGATCGATGAAAAATGAAGGAATCATCGGCTTATCCCTGCGCCACGGGCGATTTCACCACATCAGGTTTAACGACGATGCCGGGGTGCACCTTCTCGATCCCATCGACGATCACCTTGGCACCCAGCGCTAGCCCGCTCGCAACCGTCGCCGTCGCGGGGGTGGTCTGACCGAGCTTGATGCTGGTCCGAACCACCTTGTTCTGTGCGTCGAGCGTCAGCACGTAATCGCCCAGCTGGTCGGACAGCACGGCATCGCGCGGCAGCACGATCTGCTCGACCGGATGTTTCGCCCGCACCACAACCGTTACGAATTCGCCGCTGGTCAGTTCGCGATTGTTCACCTTCGCCTTGCCCAGCCCGGGGATTACCGGATTGGCGATGGTGCCTTGCATCGCCAGACTGTCGGTCGTCTGGCTGATCTGGTTGCTGGTGAAATCGAGCGTACCGGTCTGCTTGTCCATCCGCCCGTCCGGCAGCCGCAATTGCAGTTCCACCGCATCGAGCCCGCCCTGCTTGGCGTATTCCTGACGTAGTTTCAGCGCATCCCGCGCCGGCATCGAGAACGTCACGTTGATCGGGTTCTGGCTCACCACGGTCGCCAGCGTGCCGGTGGTCGGGCTCACGACGTTGCCGATGTTGATATTGGTCGGCCCGATCCGCCCGTTGATCGGCGCGCGGATCTGCGTGTAGCTCAGATTGATCGCGGCGGTCTCGCGCTGCGCCTTGGCGGAAGCCACGTTGGCGGCATCGCTCTGCTCGGTCGCACGGTCGTTATCGAGCGTCGAACGTTGACCCGCCGGCGTATGTAACAGCGCTTGCGACCGGCCGAGTGTGATCCTCGCATTTGCCAGGGTCGCCTCCGCCGATGAAACCGCCGCATTGGCCTGGTCGAACGCCGCCTGATACGGACCAGGCTCGATCACGTAGAGCAACTGGCCTTTCTTGACGTCACCACCCTGGTGGAACAGTCGCTGCTCCAGATAACCGGTGATCCGCGGCACCAGATTGACAATCTGGGTTGCCTGGATGCGCCCGATATAGGACGTCTCCTGGTAGACCTTCTGCTTGTGCACCACCACTACGCTCACGGCGGGCGGGGGCGGGGCGGCGGCGTGGGCAATGCTGATACCAGCCATAACGGCAACCGCGGCGGCACGTCCACTCGTCACTCGACGCATCGAAACCTCTTTCAAGACCGAACCAGAACAGGGAAGATCGGTTAAAACCCGACTTCGGCAAGCCGGCCCGCAGCCAGCGGCGGGCCAAGCGGACCTCATCATTAAAAAATGACAATGATGCTGCCATGCCGGAACGTAAGGCCGCGGCGCTGCCGCGTCAATCACGTGCCCGTCGGGGTCCGTGTGACCGGCGCGGTGAGGGGAGGGGAGACCCGGCTTTTTCGCGAACGAAATACGGGCATAATCACCGGTGTCCCGGTTCGGCCAGTGCCAGCGAAGACGCCCGCGTCTCGGATCAACGAAAGTTTTTTGCTGGTTTTTTACAATAAAGCAGGGCTTGTCTGCCGCCGAACGCAGCCCCGCCGTCGCAACATTTAGTCACAAACCAAAATTCGGCCTTAAGCGTGGATCAACGTGCCGATGCCGCCCTCGGTGAACAATTCCAGCAAGCAGGCGTGATGCACCCGGCCATCCAGAATCGTCGCCCCCTTCACCCCATCGCGCACCGCGGCAATACAGGTCTCCACCTTCGGGATCATGCCGCCCGATATCGTGCCATCGGCGCGCATCGCATCGATCTGATCGACTGTCAGATCCGCCATCAACTGCCCCTCGCGATCGAGCACCCCCGGCACGTCGGTCAGCATCAGTAGCCGGTTCGCGCCCAGCGCCCCGGCAATCGCCCCGGCCACCGTATCGGCATTGATATTATACGTCGCACCATCCGCCCCGACGCCGACCGGCGCAATCACCGGAATCAACCCTGCACCGGTCAGCGCATGGATCACCCGCACATCGACATGCTCAGGCTCGCCGACAAACCCGAGGTCGAGCGCGGTCTCGATCGCGCTGCCAGGGTCCCGCCGCGTCCGTGTAAGCTTGCGCGCACGGATCAACCCGCCATCCTTGCCGCAAATCCCCACCGCCAGCGCCCCGGCGCGGTTGATCAGCCCCGCGACCATTTTATTCACCGTGCCGGCCAGCACCATCTCCACCACCTCGACCATGGCGGCATCGGTCACCCGCAGGCCATCGACGAAGGTCGACTGGATTTTCAGGCGTGACAGCATCGCATTGATCTGCGGCCCGCCGCCATGCACCACGACCGGATTGATACCGACTTGCTTCAGCAGCGCGATATCGCGGCCGAATTCATCGGCCAGCGCGTCTTCGCCCATCGCGTGACCGCCGTATTTCACGACGATCGTCGCACCGGCGTAGCGCCGCAGGTAGGGCAGGGCGAGGGCAACGATGCGCGCCTGCTCGGCTGCGTCGGCGTGGCGGTCGGTACTGGTCATGGCGGCACGAGGTTCCTTTGGCTTGGGGCCGTCTATGGTGAGGGGGGCGCGGGGTCAAGTCGGCGGAAACAGGGAAGGGACGGCTTCTTTTTTGTAAAAAAGAAGCAAAAAAACTTTCTGATTCTGGGACACGGGCGTTTGAACCGCAGCAGGCCCCACAAACAAAAGTTTTTTTGCTTCTTTTTTTTCAAAAAAAGAAGTGCTCGCCTTCCCTCACCTCAAACTACCAACGCCGCGATCGAAGCCCGCAATTCGGCAATCCCCAGCCCGGTCTCGCTCGATGTCACGATAACATCATTCAGCGCCGCCGGATGTTTGCGCGCAATCGCCAGAATCGCTTCATGCTTGCGGGCCAGCACCTCGGGTTTCATTTTGTCGGCCTTGGTCAGCACGATCTGAAACGCCACTGCCGCCTTATCGAGAATCCCCATGATCGTGTGATCCGCCGGCTTGTCCTCGATCCGCGCATCCATCAGCAGAAGTACCCGCCGCAGGTTCGGCCGGCCGCGCAGATAGCGAAACATCAGCCCCTGCCAGTCCCGCTTTACCGCCTTCGGCGCTTCGGCATAGCCGTAGCCAGGCATATCCACGATCGAAAGCCGACCCTCACCGACCTGGAAAAAATTCAGCTGCCGCGTCCGCCCCGGCGCCTGCGCCACGCGCGCCAGCGCGACATGTCCGGTGATTGCATTGATCAGCGTCGACTTGCCGACGTTCGAGCGCCCGGCCAGCGCCACTTCGATGCCGCGCGCCTCGAGCAAGCCTTCCACCGTCTGCGCCGCGTGCACGAACTGGGTATTCTGCGCGAACAGCAACCGCCCGGCTTCGAGCGCCGCAGCCTCGCCGATTTCAGGATCGGGGGGGATAACCTCGGGCATCGTCAGGCCTTCACATCAACTTGGCGCCGCGGCGGCCGCGTAACGCCGCGCATGATGAACCATTGTTGCAGGATCGTCAGCGAGTTGTTGATGCAATAATACAGCACCAGCCCGGCGGCGAAGCGGCCAAGCATGAACGTGAAGATCACCGGCATGAACTGCATCATCTTTGCCTGCGTCGGGTCCGGTGGCGGCGGGTTGAGCTTCTGCTGGCCCCACATCGTCAGCCCCATGATGATCGGCAGCACGCCCAGATGCAGGAACGGCGACAACGTGCTCGGATGATACGGAATCAGCCCGAATAGATTGAATACATTGGTCGGGTCCTCGGCCGCCAGATCATGCACCCACAGCATGAACGGCGCATGCCGCATCCCGATCGAGATGAAAATCACCTTGTACAGCGAAAAGAAAATCGGAATCTGCGGCAGCATCGGTAAACAGCCCGCCGCCGGGTTCACGCCCTCCGATTTGTAGAGCGCCATGATCTCTTTCTGCTGCTGGACCGTATCGTCCTTCAGCCGCTCGCGGATGGCAGCAACCTTGGGGGCCACCGCGCGCATCCGCCCCATCGACCGGTACGACGTCCGCACCAGCGGAAACAGGACGAGCTTCAACATCACGGTGAATACGATGATCGCGACACCATAGTTGCCGAACACCGAGGCCAGATAATCCAGCGCCTCGAAAATCGGCTTGGTCAGAAAGAAGAACCACCCGAAATCGATCGCCCGCTCGAACAGCGGAATATGATATTTCGCCTCATACCCGTTCAGAATGCTGAGAACCTTGGCCCCGGCGAACACGTGCAGCGTGGTCCCCGACGTCGCACCCGGTGCCGCATCGATCGCCTTGGCCGTCATGTAATCGACCTGCCAGGCTCCCTGCTTCGGATCGCCCGGCCGCTCCAGATACCGATAGGCACCGGTCATCTCGGTGCCCTGGCTCGGAATCAGCGCGGTCAGCCAATATTTTCCGGTAATCCCGGCCCAGCCGCCCAGATTCGTGTCCTGAAATGCCGTGCCCGGTGCCTGGCCGACCTGCGGATGCTTGCCACCCGATTTCACGCCATCATAGCTCATTTCGTGGAGCGTGCCCTTGAACGCGCCGATCGGCCCCTTGTGCAGCGTGAACGACCCCTCGACCGTCGGCAGATAGTCCCGCCGGATGCGCGACCACGGAAACACCGCAACCGCAGTCTTGCCGGCATTCACTACCCGCTGCTGCACCGTCACCATATATTCGGTATCGACCGTCATCAGCAGCTCGAACGTCACGCCCGCGCCGTTGTTCCACGACAGTGTGACCGGATGATTGGGCGACAGCGTCCCCGCCGAACTGGTCCACAATGTCTGCGGCCCCGGCACCGCCAGCGCCGAACCCGGTGCCGCATCCCAGCCGAATTGCACGTAATACGATTTCTTGCCGCCCGGCCGCGACAGCAATTGCACCAGCGGTGATTTTTTCGAGACGGTCTGATGGTAATTGGTCAAAACCAGATCATCGAGCCGCGCGCCCAGCAGGCTCATCGAGCCTTTGATCGCCGGCGCATCGATCATCAGTCGCGGCGCGGCGGCCGCGGCCGTTGTCGCCTCGCCCGGTACGCCCGGCGCCGCACCGGACGATGCGGCACCGCTCGCAGGCGCCATCGTGCGCGATACCGTGCTGTGCGCCACGATCGGCTTCGGCGGCGGCTTGGGCAGGAAATAGCCGCCCAACACCTGAAAGATCACCAGGATCACGAGCGAGATCGAAATAGCGTATAAAAGTCGGCGATTATCCATGAATTGTCTTTTCGTTCGGTAACGAGGAAGCCTCGGGAGCGTCGCAAACCATCAGGGCCGGTCGCGGTGCCGGCGGCACGGGATCAATGCCGCCCTCATGCCACGGATGACACCGCAGAATCCGCCGCACCGCCAGCAAACTTCCGCGCGCCGCGCCATGCAGATCCAACGCCTCCATCGCATATGCGCTGCACGAAGGGTAAAATCGGCACTGGCCACCCAGCACCGCAGCGCCGATGAGCTGATACGCGCGCACCGCACCGCGCAAAGCGCGGGCCTGCGGCGTCATGAAGACGGGCCGTTCACGGCACCAGCCGGCCCGGACGATTGATGTCCAAACGACAAATCCAGAATCGCACCGATGTCCGCCTGCAAATGCGTGAAATCCACCGTGGCACTGTCCTTGCGGGCAATCAGCACGATATCCGCGCCCGCCACTTCGCCGCGCGCCCGGCGCACCGCCAATTCCAAGCGGAACGCCGCCCGCAGCCTTCGCCGCGCGCGGTTGCGTGCCACGGCATTGCCAATTTTGCGACTCGCCGTCAGCCCCAGCCGGAGCTGATCACCAGGGCTGGTCTTGAATACCTGCACCACAACGCCAGGCCGCGCCACCTTGCGGCCACGTGCAGCGGCACGCAAAAAATCGGCACGTTTCGGGAGAGAGTCAGGAAGTGCCCGTGGCATCAAGCCGGTCCGCAATCAAAGAGATCGGTGCCGAACATCAGCACCAGAAATCAGGCCGAAAGGCGCTTGCGGCCCTTGGCACGACGATTGGCCAGAACCTTGCGGCCGCCAACGGTCTCCATGCGCGAGCGGAAACCATGGCGGCGCTTACGAACGAGTTTGGATGGCTGATAAGTGCGCTTCACGGTCTGTACTCCAACAAATCCCGGTCTGACGGGCAGATCATTATGATGACAAAAACGGACACGAGGCCGCGTTCCGGGTGGAGCGGCTCATCGTCGCGCCGTCTTAAGCATCACGGCTCGCTGCCGTCAACAAATCAGCGCGGTTGGGTGTGGGTTTAAGGCAAGGAGGAAGGAAGCACTTCTTTTTTGGAAAAAACCAAAAAACGTTCTGACCCTGGAGCACGGGCGTTTGAAGCGGCGCAGTCCCAAACGAACAAAGTTTTTTTTGCTTCTTTTTTGTTCACAAAAAAGAAGACCTTCCTTCTTCCTTCGCTTTACCACCCCGGAACCCTGTGCGCTTGCCGAAACGGCGTTCGGCCCACACTATGGGTCATGACCAAGAACAGCGCCCGAACCGCCGGCCCTACTGCCCTGGCCCTCCAAGGCGGCGGCTCCCACGGCGCCTACGCTTGGGGCGTGCTCGATGCCCTGCTCGAAACCGGCTTCACCTTCGATGCCGTGTGCGGCGTCTCCTCCGGCGCCATTCTCGCCACGATGGCCGTGCAGGGCCTCGTGCGAAACGGCGCCACCGGCGCCCGCACCGCCATGGCCGCATTCTGGGACCGCGTTGTCGCCACCAATATGTTCGCCCCGCTCACCGGCCACCTCGACCGCTGGGTCCCCGGCTTTGAAATCGGCCGCGAATTCGGCAACAGCATCGCCATGCAAGGCATGTCCGCCCTGGTCAACATGTTCGGCGCCGCCACCATCAACCCGCTCGGTCAGAACCCGCTGCGCCCCATCCTCGCCGACCTGCTCGACCCCGACGCCCTGATCCACCCCAGCGCCAAACGCCTGTTCATCGCCGCCACCGCCGTCGAATCCGGCCGCCCCCGCATCTTTACCAACCAGGACATCACAACCGACGCCCTGCTCGCTTCCTCCTGCCTGCCCATGCTGTTTCCCCCCGTCACCATCGACGGCATCGCCTACTGGGACGGCGCCTACTCCGGTAACCCACCCCTCGCACCACTCCTCGCCCTCAATCCAACCCGTCTCGTCCTCATCCGCGCCCAAAGCCGCCTCCGTGCCGGCGTGCCCACCCAAACCAACGATATCCTCAACCGCGTCCAGGAAATCGCCTTCCAAACCGCCATCGACGCCGAATGCGCCATGCTCCCCCCCAGCCTCGCCTTCACCGAATACACCGCCGACCAGGCCCTCGCCGGCCTCACCCCCGAATCCCGCGCCAACGCCGACCGCACCTTCCTCGACCGCCTCTTCACCGCCGGTCGCGCGGGCGCATGACCGCCACGGGGGCCGGGGTCGAGCCAAAGAAGGCCAGGGGGATCTGCCCCCTGGCCCCCCGCCAAAGGCAGGGCCTTTGGAATCCATTAGTTTCAGGCGAGGGGAGGGCAGGCATGGAATTTGGAGCGGCAATCGTTTGGATGCCCTCCCCTCGCCTGAAACCTGCGGGTTCTAAGGGCTGTGCCCTTAGCGGGGTCCAGGGGCAGAGCCCCCGGCCTTCCTTGCTTTTAACCCCGGCCCCCGTTGCGGTCATGCGCCGGAGCGGCGGATGTTGAGGCCGATGGCGCGGCGGGTGCGGCATAGTTTATCGGCGCGGTTGTTGTGGTTGACGGTGGGTGTGACGTTGCTGGTCGAGGTGATGATTCTGTTGCCGAGTTTGGGGCGGGAGCGGATGGCGTGGCTGACCAACCGTGTGACGGAGGCGCATCTAGCGGGTTTGACGGTCTCGACGGCGCCGCATGGTGTGGTCGATTTATCGACGCGCAACGAGTTGTTGCGGTTGTCGGGCACGGAGGCGATCCGGCTGGTCGAGGGCGGGCGGAGTATTTTGGTGTTGCCGCCGCGTGGCACGGTTCATGCGGAGGGCCAGATCAATATTGCGCATGAGACGTTGATTGGTTCGATGGTGCGGGCGGTTGCGGTGGTGCTCAACCTGGAGCCGCCGGACATTCTGGTGACGTCGCCAAGTCCGTTACAAAAGGGTGTGATCGTCCAGATTGTCGTGCACAATCCGACTTTGGCGGATCATTTGCGGCGGTATATGGCGCATATCGCGGCGTTATCGGTGGCAATTGCGTTGGTGACCGGGCTGATGGTGTATCTGGCGCTCGACCGCATATTGGTGTTGCCGATGCGCCGGCTGACCGAGAGTATCGCGCGGTTTCGGGCCGATCCGGAGCATGCGGCGCCCGTTGCGATGCCGCGCCGCCGGCGGGTTCGTGATGACGAGATTGCCTTGGCCGCCAGTGAACTCACCGCGATGCAGACCGAGTTGCGAGCCGCTTTGTGGCGCAATGCGCGACTGGCGGCGTTGGGCACGGCGGTTGCGAAGATCAGCCATGATCTGCGCAACATTTTGTCCTCGGCGTTGCTGGTCGCGGACCGGCTGTCGGGCAGCGACGACCCTGGCACACGGCGTGCGGCGACGACGCTGGTGACCGCGGTGGAGCGCGCGACCGATCTGGTCACCAAGACGCTGACCTTCGCGCGTGAGGGGCCGCCGGCGGTGTTGCGGGCCGGGTTTCCTTTGGGCGATCTGGTCGGTGAAGTGGCCGATCAGGTGATGGCGCAGGTCGAAACGGTGGCGGTCGCAGCGGAAATCCCGTCCGGTCTGGCTCCGCCGCTGGACCGGACGCAGATGTTCCGTGCTCTGTTCAACCTGATCCGCAACGCTGCCGAGGCGGGGGCCCGGCATGTGACGGTGCGGGCGGCCAGCGAAGCCGGCGTTGTCACGATCGATATCGAGGACGATGGTCCCGGCCTGCCTGAGCAAGCCCGCGCCAATTTGTTCCGTCCTTTTACCGGTTCCGCCCGCCGCGGCGGCACCGGTCTGGGCCTCGCGATCGCGCGCGACCTCGTGCGCGCTCATGGCGGCGAACTCGACCTGGTGGCAACCTCCGACCATGGGACTCTGTTCCGAATTACCCTGCCGACCGAACTGATATAATCGGGCGCCACGATCATACCGGCGAGCATAAGGAGCGGCGATGAGCAGTTTGCAGGATTATCCGATTGCGGTGGTCGACGACGATTATGCCGCAGAATCGGCGGCGGGCCGTGTGGTCCGGGCGTTGGTTGGTGCGTTCGAGGCGCGGGGCCATGCGGTGCTGGCCGGGCTGACGGTTGACGATGCGCGGGCCGGGCGCGTGCTGTACACCGGCTTATCGGCCGTGCTGGTGTCGATCGACGGATTTGCCGACCGTGATGCGTTGATCGAGGCGTTGGACCGGATCGTGGCCCTGGCGTTGGCGCGGGCGCCGGATCTGCCGTTGTTTTTATATGGCGAGCGGCGGATGCCGGATGATCCGCCGGTGGCGCTGATGGAGCGGATCGACGGGTATTTATACCTGCATGAAGACAGTCCGGCGTTTATGGCGGGCTATGTGTCGAGTGCGATTCATCGGTATCTGGATGCGATGTTACCGCCGTTTTTCAAGGCGTTGGTGCGCTATACCGATGCGGCGAAGTATTCCTGGCACACGCCTGGTCATGGTGGCGGGGTGGCGTTCATGCGCTCGCCGGTCGGCCAGGCGTTTCACCGGTTTTTCGGCGAGACGACCTTGCGGGCGGATTTGTCGGTCTCGGTGCCGGAGTTGGGTTCGTTGCTCGATCATGCGGGTCCGGTGCGCGAGGCGGAGCGTGAGGCCGCGCAGAGTTTTGGTGCGGATTCGACGTTTTTCGTTACCAACGGTACGTCATCGGCCAACAAGATCGTCTGGAGCGGTCTGGTCGGGCCGGGCGACAAGGTTCTGGTGGACCGGAATTGCCATAAATCGATCGTGCATGCGCTGATCATGACCGGGGCCAGCCCGATTTATCTGCGGCCGAGTCGCAATGCGTATGGCATTATCGGCCCGATCCCGCGCGCGCAATTCGAAGCGGCGGCGATTGCGGCGCAGGCGGGCGGGCGCATCCGGATCGCTACGGTGACGAACTCGACCTACGATGGTCTGTGCATCAACGCGGATGCGGTGAAGCTGGCTTTGGCGCCGGTGGCGGATGCGGTCCATTTCGATGAGGCATGGCTCGCCCAGGCGCATTTTCATGAGTTTTATCGTGGTTTTTACGCGATGAGCGACGGGGCGGGGCCGGTCGAACCTTTGGTGTTTTCGACGCAATCGACTCACAAGGTTCTGGCCGCGATTTCGCAGGCGTCGATGGTGCATCTGAAGGAGGGCTCGGCGCAGAAACTCGATCCTGACCGATTCAACGAGGCGTTCATGATGCACTCCAGTACCTCGCCCTGGTATGGCATCATTGCGTCGTGCGATGTGGCGGCGCGGATGATGCGCGGTGCAGCGGGGCGCACGCTGGTCGATGAAACCTTGCACGAGGCGGCGGCGTTCCGGCGCAGCATCGCGGCGTTGGGCGATACCTTCGCGGCGCGTGGCGACTGGTGGTTCAAGCTATGGGAACCGGCGGGTGCCGGGTTCGACCAGGTGGATTGGACGCTGAAACCCGGCGACGCCTGGCACGGGTTTGCCGAGATCACCGAGGGGTTTTCGCTGCTGGACCCGATGAAGGTGACTATTTTGTGCCCGGGTCTGGGTGATGAGGATGGCATTCCGGCGCCGATCGTTGCGAAATTCCTGTGGTCGCGCGGCATCGTGGTCGAAAAGATCGGCACGTATCATTTTCTGATCCTGTTCACCCTCGGCGTCTCGCGCGGCAAATGGAGCAATCTGGTCACTGAATTGCTGGCGTTTCGCGCGCATTATGCGGCCAACACGCCACTGGCCGATGTGATGCCCGATCTGGTCCGCGAATCGCGCGCCTATGAGCGCATGGGTCTGCGCGATCTGTGCACGGCGCAGCACGCGGTCTATCAGGATGGCCGGGTTCTCGCGATCCAGAATGCGATGTTCGAAACCCTGCCCGAACAGGTGCTGACGCCGCAGCAGGCGCATGCCGAACTCGCCGGCGGCCGGGTCGAGCAGGTGGGGCTCGACGCGCTGCACGGCCGGGTACTGGCGCGGATGGTGGTGCCGTATCCGCCGGGCATTGCGCTGATCGTGCCGGGGGAGCGCGTGTCCTCGCCGCTCATTATCGAATATCTGCGCTTCGCCGCGGCCTGGGATCGGCAGTTTCCTGGGTTCGAGGCCGATATTCATGGCGTTCGCAAGGATAACGACGGTAATTATCTGCTCGATTGTGTGCGGCGGTGAAGGACATTGCAGGTCGTCTGCTCGTTGGCTCACCACCGTCATCCGGCCGCGGCACGGCGTCCCTGCGCCGCCAGATCATCGAGGATCGGACAATCCGGCCGATCATCGCCATGGCAGCACGCCGCGAGATGGCGCAATTGCGCGCTCATCGCCTGTAACCCGGCCACCTTTGCATCCAGCGCGGCGAGATGTGCGAGCGCCACCGCCTTCACTTCGGCCGATGGCCGGTTGCGGTCGCGCCATAACGACAACAGCACCCGGATATCCGCGATCGAAAATCCCAGATCCCGGGCGCGATGGATGAAGCCCAATTCATGGATCAGTCGCGGATCGTAGAACCGGTAGTTGTTCTCACCACGCACCGGTGGTTCGATCAATCCGATCGACTCGTAATGCCGGATCATCTTGGCCGACACGCCGCTGCCCGCCGCCGCTTCGCCGATCGTCAAATGCTCGCCCATGGTCTTCCTCGCTCCGAGCGCCTTGCAAGCATTATGGGTCACGGTTTTGCCAGCGGCAATTCGAGGTTACCGATCGATACAGCCGCTGTCATGGTCTGGGTTTGCGGCACGGCGCCTGATGGCAGTGCGGCCGATCGTGGGCCGTGGCATCAGGAGACACACATGACGAAGCGTATTGTATCGATCCGGAACATTGGCTTGATCGCGGCGGTCTCGGTGGCGGCGTGCGGCGCGGGGTTGGCCTATTCCGGGCAAGCTTTGCAGAAGGATGCGGCGATCACGCCGACCCATGCGCAGGCCATCGCGTTGAAGGCGCAGAGGGGGCGGGTTACGGATATGGAACTGGAGCGCGAGGCGGGTGGGTCCGGTCTGCGCTATTCGTTCGATATCAAGGCAGCGGGTGCGACGCACGAGGTCGGCGTGGATGCGAAGACAGGGGCGGTGCTGGAGAACAGCATCGACGGCGCGCATCCCGATTGAGCTCGGCGATGTCCGGCGGGCGACCGCCGGACATTTGCCTCCGAGACTTTTCGCGTCAGAGATATTTCGCATGAAAGCGCAGGTGATCTTCCACGAAGCTGGCGATGAAGAAGTACGAATGGTCGTAGCCATCCTGCATGCGCAGGTCCAGCGCGACGCCCTTGGCGGCGCAGGCCTCCTGCATCAGTTCGGGCTTGAGTTCGCGGGTCAGGAACGGGTCTGCGCTGCCCTGGTCGATCAGGATGGGCGGGCCGGCCCAGCCGCGATCGGCGATGAGGGCGGTGGCGTCATAGGCGCGCCAGGCGGTGCGGTCGGCGCCGAGGTAGCCGGTCAGCGCCTTTTCGCCCCAGGGGCAGCGCATCGGTGACACGATGGGCGCGAAGGCGGAGACCGATTTAAAGGTTTCGGGGTGTTTGAGCGCGATGGTCAACGCGCCGTGGCCGCCCATCGAATGGCCGAAGATGCCGATGCGGGCGGGATCGATCGGGAGTTCGGCGTTCAACAGGTTGGGCAGTTCGCGGCTGATGTAGGAATACATGCGATAGCCGGTCTGCCAGGGTGCTTCGGTCGCATCGACATAGAAGCCGGCGCCGGAGCCGAAATCGTAGGCATCGTCTTCGCTGGGGTAGTGCAGGCCGCGGGGCGAGGTATCGGGCGCGATCAGCGCGATGCCGAGTTCGGCGGCGATGCGCTGCGCACCGGCTTTGACCACGAAATTCTCTTCGGTGCAGGTAAGGCCGGCAAGGTAGTACAGCGCCGGCACCGGCCCGTCAGCGGCCTGGGGCGGCAGGAATACGCCAAAGCGCATCGGACAGCCGGTCTCGGTCGATTCATGGCGGTACACGCTCTGCGTGCCACCGAAACTTTTCTGAGTGGAAATTGTCTCAAATGTTTTCGATACGATCACGAATTATCCTCCCTGGAACAGACGATTGCACTTATCGCCGTTCGGCGGTTTGGGCGCAAATAGGACCTCCGGCGGGGAATATTGTCACGCGCTGCGGGAAAGGGCGTGTCCGCTGCGCGAGCCATGCGTATTCGCGTTGACAGGCACGCATCTTTCTGCGTCATTAACTATGCAATCGACTTTGGCTTGCCTTGTTGCACGAGACGGGTCTCCGTATGCGGCCAAGACGTCCAAAACCCGGTTGTCCCTCTTGAGCCGTGCGGCGGTCGCACGGTGGGTGTGTCTTAGGAGCGACGACGCAACAATGGCGATCGGCACTGTCAAGTGGTTTAACACCACAAAAGGTTTCGGGTTCATCGTACCGCAGGATGGCGGCAAGGATGTATTCGTTCATATCACGGCAGTTCAGGCAGCGGGCATGCGCGGCCTGAATGAAGGCCAGAAAGTCTCATACGAAATCGCGATGGAACGGGGCAAGGCTGCCGCCATCAACCTGAAAGCCGTCTGAAGTTTCTGACTTCGGGGTTGTCGATCACGGGGTCCTCTGGGCCCCGTTTTTTTGCGCGGGCGGCATTCTTGCCAAGGCGGGGTCGGCTTGGTAGTATTGACGTTAACGGCAAGGGATCGTCCAAAAGGGTAGTTCGATACGGCGTTGGACAAAATCCGGCCGACTCTGGAGGACACCGAAGTGGACGCTACAGCCAATCATGCCGATGTCGATTTTGTTGCCGTTCCCACCCCCCTGATTGATTTGCTCGATGACGCGGCGCGCCGGTTTGCCGGGCGCCCGGCGATCGATTTTCTCGGGCGTGGCCAGACCTGGGGAACGGTGGCGGATTTGGCCGATCGTGCGGCCGCGGGGTTGCAAGCGCTGGGGGTAGGCAAGGGCGTGTGCGTCGGCCTGTGCCTGCCAAACACGCCGTATTCGGTGATCCTGTATTTCGCAATCCTGAAGGTCGGCGGCACGGTCGTGAATTTCAATCCGCTGTATACGGAGCGGGAGCTGGCCGGGCAGATCAAGGACTCTGGCACGCGGATCATGGTGACGCTGGATATCGCGATGATCCAGGCAAAGATCGGCCGGCTGGTGGATCAGGGGTTGCTGGACCGGGTGATCGTCTGTTCGATGGTGGCGGCCCTTCCGCTGCTGAAAGCGTTGCTGTTCCGCGCGTTCAAGGCGAGGGATCTTGCCGCCGTGCCGGATGGCGAAGTGTATCTGCGGTTCGATAGGCTGATTGCCGGGGCAGCGAAACCCAAGCCTGTCGCGATCGATCCGGTGCAGGATATCGCGGTGCTGCAATATACCGGCGGCACCACCGGCACGCCGAAGGCCGCGATGCTGACGCATGCCAATATCACCGCCAATATCCAGCAGGTTCTGGCGGCGAACCCGACGATCGGGCGCGGCACCGAGCGGATCGGCGTGATGAATCTGGGTGTGGCGATCGGCGCCGAGTTGATCCTGATGCCCAGGCTCGACATGAAACTGCTGATGGCGACGATTGCGCGCAAGCGGCCTACCATGCTGCCGGGCGTGCCGACGCTGTATACCGCGATTTGCAACGCTGCCGGTGCGGGGATGGATTTATCGTTCATCCATTTCTGCATGTCCGGCGGCGCGCCGATGTCGCTCGAGGGGATGGAGCGGTTTCAGCTCCTGTCGCGCTGCCCCATTCTGGAAGGGTATGGGCTGTCCGAAACCTCGCCGATTGTGACGACCACGCCACCGGACCGTGTGAAGATCGGCTCGGTCGGCCGAGCGCTGCCGGGTACGATTGTGGAAATTCGTGACCCCGACCATCCTGAGGTCGTGCTGGCGCAGGGCGCGCGCGGCGAGATTTGCGTGCGCGGGCCGCAGGTGATGCGCGGCTATTATCACCGGCCGGCGGAGACCGCGGCGAGCTTTGTCGATGGTGCGTTGCGGACCGGCGATATCGGGTATCTGGATGAGGATGGGTATTTGTTCATCGTTGACCGGATCAAGGATTTGATCCTGTGTGGCGGGTTCAACGTGTATCCCCGCGTGATCGAGGAGGCGGCGTATCAGCACGCTGCGGTGCAGGATGCCGTGGCGATCGGCATTCCTGACGCGTATCGCGGCCAGGCGCCCAAGCTGTTCGTGACGCTGCGGCCCGGAGCGGTGGCGACCGAGGCCGAGATACTCGAATTTCTCCAGGCGCATTTGAACCGGATCGAGATTCCGAAGACGGTCGAGATTCGTGAGAGCCTGCCGAAGACGATGGTGGGTAAATTGTCGAAGAAGGAGTTGGTGGCTGAGGAGGTGGCTAAGGCGCAGGCCAAGGTTTAGGCGAAGCGAGACTGCTTTTTTGAAAAAAAGCAGCAAAAAACTTTTTTGAATTTAGGTACAGGCGGTTTCATCGGCACGGGCCCAGACGAATAAAAGTTTTTTGCTTCTTTTTTTCAAAAAAGAAGGCCTTGCCACCCTCGGCTGACGCCAGTGCCGGACGCTGGACAAACGGAAGGGTATATCCTATACGTAATAGCTATCCTCTTTGCGTAAACGCGCGGAATCGTCCATGTTCATCGATACGAAAACCGGAAACTTTGTTTCAAAATATCCAGGATTGGGCATGACTGTATTGACGACTGAGAGTCCGGCGATGGCCGCGTTACACGCGCGCCATGAGCGGGAGGTTGCGGATGCCGGCGGGACGCCACGAGCGCTGTATTCGGTAAGCCAATTGGCGCGCCAGCTTGGCGTGACCGCGCGTACCATTCGCTTTTACGAGGACAAGGGGCTGGTTAACCCGAGCCGGGCCGGCACCACGCGCGTCTACACACCGCGCGATCGGGCGCGGCTGATGTTGATTTTGCGCGGCAAGCGGCTGGGTTTTTCGTTGCGGGAGATTAAGGATTATCTCGACCTGTACGATATCGACCCGACGCAGCATACCCAGGTGCGCCAGTTGTTGGCTGCCGTGCGCAAGCGGATTGCGAAGCTGCAGGAGCAGCGTGCCGCGCTTGAACAGAGTCTTGCCGAGCTTGGTGATATTGAGCGCCAGTCGGAAATCGCGATCCAGAAACTGCAAAAATAAAAGTCTCAGGAGCCAGTCACTATCATGACCAACGCTGTCATTGCCGGTTATGCCCGTTCCCCGTTCGCACCGGCCCGAAAGGGGGGCCTGACCCGGGTGCGCCCCGATGAAATGGCGGCCGAGGTGGTGCGCGCTCTGGTGGCGCGCAGCAAGGTGAACCCGGAAGACATCGAGGATATTATTGTCGGTTGCGCGTTTCCCGAGGCCGAGCAGGGGCTGAACGTGGCGCGGTTGATTGCGCTGCTGGCAGATCTGCCGATTACGGTCGCGGGTGCCACGGTCAACCGGTTCTGCGGATCATCGATGTATTCGATCCATATGGCGGCGGGCGCGATTGCGATGGGGGCGGGCGAGGCGTTCATTGCGGTGGGCGTGGAGAGCATGACGCGGGTGCCGATGGGTGGATACAATCCGATGCCCTCGCCCGCGCTGTACGCGAAAAACCCTGCTGCCTACATGGGAATGGGCGACACCGCCGAAAACGTCGCCCGGCGCTGGCAGATTACCCGTGAAGCGCAGGAGGAGTTCGCGCTGTCGAGCCATATGAAGGCATCGGCCGCGCAGACGGCTGGGCGTCTGGCCGATGAGATCGTGCCGATCACGCTGAGCAAGGCGAACGCGACGCAGGACGAGTGCATTCGCCACGACGCCTCGCGCGAGGGGTTTGCCAGCTTGAAACCGGCGTTCGATGCCAACGGCACTGTGACCGCCGGCACATCCTCGCCGCTGACCGATGGCGCTTCTGCCGTGCTGGTGTGTTCGGAGGATTATGCGCGCACGCATGGTCTGACAGTGATGGCGCGGATCGCCGCGGTGGCAGTGGCCGGTTGCGCGCCGGATATCATGGGCATCGGGCCGGTCGCGGCGTCGCGCAAGGCGCTGGCGCGGGCAGGGATTACGGCGCGCGAGATCGACGTGGTTGAGTTGAATGAGGCCTTCGCATCCCAGGCGCTGGCCTGCATGCGCGAGTTGGAGCTTGAGGCCGCGCGCGTCAATCTTGATGGCGGGGCCATCGCTCTTGGCCACCCGCTCGGCGCGACCGGGGCGCGGATTACCGGCAAGGCGGCGCAGTTGTTGCAGCAACAGGGCGGGCGGTATGCGCTGGCGACGCAGTGCATCGGCGGTGGGCAGGGGATCGCTACGGTGCTGGAGGCGGTTTGATGTCCGAAATCAAATCGGTTGCAGTGATCGGCGCGGGCGTGATGGGGGCGGCGATTGCCGCACATGTTGCCAATGCCGGTGTGAAGGTGATGCTGCTCGATATCGTCATGCCGGGCAGCGCGGATCGCAACGCGATTGCCAAAGGGGCGATCGAGCGATTCAAAAAAATCGAGCCGGCGCCTTTGATGTCAGCGAAGGCGGCGCGGCTTATCACGCCGGGCAACACCGAGGATGATTTCGCGCGTCTGGCCGAGTGCGACTGGATCGTCGAGGCGGTGATCGAGCGGCTCGATGTCAAGCAGGCGCTGTATGCGCGGCTGGCCGCGGTGCGGAAGCCGGGTTCGGTCGTGTCATCCAACACATCGACGATTCCGCTTGCCAAATTGATGGCGGCGATGCCGGCAAGCCTGCGGCCGGATTTCGTGATCACGCATTTCTTTAATCCGCCGCGCTACATGCGGCTGCTCGAATTGGTGACCGGACCGGAGACGAATGCAAACACCGTCGAGTCGATCACGCAGTTTTGTGACGTGATGCTCGGCAAATCAGTGATCGCGTGCCGTGATACGCCGGGCTTCATCGCTAACCGGATTGGGACCTACTGGATCCAGACGGCGCTGGTGCTGGCGATGGAGATGGGCATCGAAATCGAGGATGCCGATGCGATCATGGGCAAGCCGATGGGGCTGCCATCGACCGGCGTGTTCGGGTTGATGGATCTGGTCGGGATCGATCTGGGGCCGCATGTCAATGCATCGCTCGCGCGGTTGTTGCCGCCAGGGGATGCGTTTCATGCGATGAATCGGGACATGCCAATGATCGGGATGATGATCGATCAAGGCTATACCGGCCGAAAAGGCAAGGGTGGGTTTTATCGGCGCAGCGGCCGGGGGGCAGAGGCGTTGCGCGAGACCTTGTCGCTCAAGGCGGCCGCCGGTGGCGTGCTGGAATGGCGCAAGACCGCGAAATCCGACATCGCCGAGGTGAAGGACGCCAAAAAGGATCTGAAGAAACTGGTGGGCGCCAAGAGCGTTGCCGGTCAATACGCCTGGGGCGTGCTCGGGCGGGTGCTCGCCTATGCGGCGGCACTGGTACCCGAGATTGCCGATGACATCAGCAACATCGATGAGGCGATGCGCCTGGGCTATACTTGGAAATACGGCCCGTTCGAGTTGATCGACAAGCTTGGCGCGGCGTGGGTCGCCGAGCGGTTGGGTCCGCTCGGCATTGCGGTGCCACCGATCCTGGCGAAGCTTGCAGACGGGACATTTTATAAAACTGTCGACGGTGCCTTGATGCAATTCGACAGCGCGGGCACTTATCGCCCGGTGCGACGTCCCGCGGGCGTTGTGTTACTCGAAGATATCAAGCGCGGCCAGAAGCCAGTGTTGACCAATAAATCGGCGTCGGTGTGGGACATCAGTGATGGTGTTCTGTGTTTTGAGTTCCACTCGATCATGAATTCGCTGGACGGCGATATTTTATCGTTGCTTGATAAAACCGTTGCACTGGTCGCCAAGAGTTACCAGGCGCTCGTAATCTATACCGAAAATCTCCGCGCGGGGCCGGGCCGGGAGAATTTCTCGGTCGGGGCCAATCTGGGACTTGCGGTGTTCGCCGCGAATTTGCGGATGTGGGGCAAGATTGAAGGCAGCATCAAGGACGGTCAGAAAACCTATCAGGCGTTGCGCTATGCGCCGTTCCCGGTGATCGGTGCGCCGGCGGGGCGCGCACTCGGCGGCGGGTGCGAGATTCTACTGCATTGCGCTGCGGTGCAGGCCCATGCCGAGAGCTACATAGGGTTGGTGGAATGCGGTGTCGGGCTGGTGCCGGGGTGGGGCGGTTGTGCCACGATGCTGGCACGTTGGCAGACTCCGAAGGACGCGCCGAAGGGGCCAATGCCGGCTGTGGCCAAAGTGTTCGAGATGGTTTCGACCGCGAAGGTCTCGACTTCGGCGGCGGATGCGAAGGATTTGAAATTCCTGAAACCCGATGACGGAATCACGATGAATCGGATGCGCGTGCTGGCCGATGCCAAGGCGTTGGCGCTGGCGAAGGTGGCGGGATATCGGCCGCCCGAGCCTGTCGTGCTGCAACTGCCCGGTGAGTCCGGCCGGGTCGGGCTTGGGATGGCGGTGGCAGAGTTCCGCAAGAAGGGCATGGCGACCGCGCACGATGTGACGGTTTCGACCCACCTGGCGCGGGTGCTGACCGGGGGTGATGCGGATATCATTGACCCGGTCACTGAGTCGGATGTGATGGCGCTGGAACGCGAGGCCTTCATGGCGCTGTTCCGCACCAAGGAATCCCAGGCGCGTATCAAACACACGCTGGAAACCGGCCGACCTTTGCGTAATTGATCCAACCGAACGGAGAGACCCATGCCGATCTATAAAGCCCCGCTGGAGGATATGCGTTTCGTGCTGCATCAGTTGTTCGACAGCAACGAAATAGCCGCACTGCCGGGCAATGCCGAGTTCACGCCGGAGTTGATCGACAGCGTGCTGGAGGAGGCTGCGAAATTCTCCGAAGGCGTGCTGTTCCCGCTCAATCAGTCGGGCGATCTTGAAGGCTGCACCTATGAAAATGGCGTTGTGCGCACGCCATCCGGCTTCAAGCATGCCTACAAGTCGTTCTGTGAGGGCGGTTGGACCGCGATGGCGGCGGACCCGGAATTCGGCGGCCAGGGCATGCCGGTGCCGGCGGCCATGATGGTCGAGGAAATGTTGTGTTCGGCAAATGTGGCGTTCGGGCTATATCCCGGCCTGTCGCATGGCGCCTATGTGGCGCTCAACCATGCTGGCAGCGACGAGCAGAAGCAGACCTATCTGCCCAATCTGGTGTCCGGCAAATGGTCCGGCACGATGTGCCTGACCGAGCCGCATTGTGGCACAGATTTAGGGATGCTGCGCACGAGGGCGGTGCCGAACGATGATGGTAGCTACAGCATCACCGGCAACAAGATTTTCATCAGCGCCGGTGAGCATGACCTGACCGAGAACATCATCCACCTCGTCCTCGCCCGCCTGCCGGACGCACCGGCCGGCGTGAAGGGGATTTCGATGTTCGTGGTGCCGAAATTTCTACTGCGCGAGGATGGTTCGGTCGGGCCGCGCAACGGGCTGCAATGCACCGCGATCGAGCACAAAATGGGCATCAAGGCGTCGGCGACGTGTGCCATGAGTTTCGATGGTGCGACGGGCTGGCTCGTAGGCGAGGCGCACAAGGGTTTGCGCGCGATGTTCACCATGATGAATACGGAACGACTTTCGGTGGGAATCCAGGGGCTCGGTGTTGCGGAAACCGCCTATCAGAATGCGGTCGCCTATGCGCGGGATCGGATTCAGGGGCGCTCGCTGACCGGCATCAAGGCCGAGGACAAGCAGGCCGATCCAATCATGGTCCACCCGGATGTGCGGCGCATGTTGCTGACCATGCGCGCCTACATCGAGGGCTGCCGTGCGCTCGCGGGCTGGGTGGCGCGCGAGTTGGAGATACTCGCGAAATCGGGCGATAACGATGCAAAGCAGGCCGCGGATGATTTCGCCTCGTTGATGACCCCGATCGTCAAAGCGATGTTCACCGATCTGGGCTTCGAAATTGCCTCGCTGGCGGTGCAGACCTACGGCGGGCACGGCTATATTCGTGACCATGGCATCGAGCAATACGTGCGCGACGCGCGGATTTCGATGCTGTATGAAGGCACCAACGGCATCCAGGCGCTCGATCTGGTCGGACGCAAGTTGCCGCAGGATGGCGGGCGCCTGCTCACCCGTTTCCTCGATCCGGTGCTGGAATTTATCGAGGCGCATGAGGGCAACGCGGCGCTGGCGCCGTTCCTGCCGCCGTTGCAGCAGGCGATCGAGCATGTGCAGATCGCGACCGGGTTCATCATGGAAAACGCCATGTCGAACCATGATGAAATCGGCGCGGCGTCGGTCGATTATCTGCGGCTGTTCGGGCTGGCGGCACTCGCGTTCGTCTGGGCGCGGATGGTCGCGATCGCGGCACCGAAGGCGGATAGCGAGGATGCACAGTTTTATCGCGCCAAGGTGCAGACGGCGAAATTCTTCATGGAGCGCCTGTTGCCGCAGACCGGCGCGCTGCTCGCCGCCATCCAATCTGGCTCGGCGACCATGATGGAGTTTGAAGACGCTGCCTTCTGATCGGGCGATCACGGCGTATCTGGCGGGACCCGATGTGTTCCTGCCGAATGCGACTGCGCAGGCGGCGCGGAAAATCGCGATCGCGGCGCGCTATGGCATTGTCGGGCTCGCACCGCTCGATGATGCGAGCACGGCGGCGATGAGCGAAGATCAGGCGTGGCGCGCGATTTTTCACAAGGATGTGGCGATGATGGAGGTGAGCGACATCATCATCGCGAACCTCACGCCGTTTCGCGGCGCCTCGGCTGACGCCGGCACGCTGGTTGAACTGGGCTGGTTTTTCGGGCACGGCAAGCCAGTGTTCGGGTATTCCAACAGCGCTGTGCCGTTCGCCGCGCGCAGCCGGGCGCAGGCCGGACGGATCGCCGATGATGTCGCGGGGCTGATGCATGAAAGCTTCGGGCTCGCGGATAATCTGATGGTGGTGGGCGCCGTGGAGTTTGGCGGGTCCTGCCCGGTGGTGCTGCCGCACGCGGGCGAGGAACTGGCGTTCGACTCGCTGGCGGCGTTCGAGCGTTGCGTGGCGCTGGCGGCGCGCCGGCTACGGGGGGACGGTATCTAACACGATCGCGGCGGTGCGGATCGTGGCACCCTGCGCCTGCAACTTTGCCAGCGTGGCCTTGAGCGCGGGCAGGAAGGTCTTCATATCACCCGATAACGATTTCGGCATGGTGTTGATCGGCGCGGAGCTTGCGATGGCGAGGATCATGTCGCGGCCGAAGGGCTTAGCAACCGCCCAGCTTGCGGCGGCGGATTTGCCGAGCACCAGATGATCGGAGGCCGGGAGCAGAGCCGCGGGCAGCGCGGGGCTGGGATAGAGGCGATAGATCGCACCGCTGCTCGAGATGTAATCGACCTCGGCGTAGCCAGCGAAGTCAGGCAGGGTGAGATCGACCACGATATGCTGGCCGGCGCCCAGGCGGGTGGCATGGTGCGCAAGGCGCAGGCGCAAGCGATCGGGGTCGGCCGCGAACGGCGGGGCGTCCGCGCGTACCGCATCGAGCACGCCGCAATAGGGGCCGGTGAAGGGTTCCAGCGCGAGGGTGACGGGCAGGGGGGGGATGGCGCTGGTTGCGGCGGTGTTGAGCGCCTGCTGTTCGCCGGTGCCGACGATGCCGGTTAGCGCCGCGCCACCGGGGCGCGCGACCGGGCGGGCGACTGCGGCTGTTTTCGGCGGCGCTGCCGCGTGCGGCGCGGGGTGGCGCGTTACCATGAAGGCGGCGATGCCTGCCGCAATCAACGCAGCACCGGCAATGCCCGCGATCAGCCCGGTGCGGCGCGGGCGAACTGCCGGTTCGTCCGCAACGCGTATCGTCGGGCGGGCGGGTGTCGCGATCATGGTGGCATCGGCATCATCGGCCGTGGCGGTGGCATCGCGCAGGGCCTGGGCGAAATCGCGGGCGCCGGCAAAGCGGTCCTCCGGCCGTTTCGCCATCGCGCGGCGCACCACCGCATCGAGCGCGGGGGCCACCGAAACCGACAGCGCGGAGGGCGGCGGCGGCTCGGTGTTCAGCACCTTGTGCATGATCGCGGTGACCGAGCCTTCGAACGGTTTTTCGCCGGTCAACAGTTGATACAGCAGCACGCCGGCGGAATAGATGTCGGTCCGCGAATCGATGGTCTGACCCATGAATTGTTCGGGCGACATATACGACGGCGTGCCGATCATGGTGCCCGCCTGGGTCAGACTCGAGCTTTCGATCCGTGCAACCCCGAAATCGGCCAGTTTCACCCGCCCATCGCGCGTGATCATGACATTGGCGGGTTTGATATCGCGATGGATCACGCCATTGTCATGGCTGTAGGCGATGCCGGCAAGCAGTGATTCCAGCATCGCCACGGCATCGGCCGGGGTGAAGCGATCGCCGCGATCGAGCAGGAACTTCAGCGTGTCGCCTTCGACGAATTCCATCACGATGTAGGCGAGTGCATCGGTTTCGCCGTAATCGTAGACGCCGACGATGTTGGGGTGGGTCAGCCGACCGGCGGCCTGGGCCTCGCGCTTGAAGCGCAGCAGATCCTCTGCTCCCTCGGTCTCATCGATGCGGTCGAGCCGAACCGTCTTGATCGCGACGCGCCGGGTGATGATCGGGTCGAACCCCTCGAACACCACGCCCATCGCGCCACGGCCCAAAGGGCGGACCACATCGTATTTACCGAGCGTGGCCGGATCGTCACCGGCCATCTCAGAAGGACCGTTTCGCTTGACCGACCGCCCGGTAATTGGCCAGGTTCGGCGCCGGCCGTCCGCCATCGCCGATCACCACGAACGGCGCCCAGTAGAACGGATCGGCGACGCTGGCCGGCACGCCGCCCGACCCGGCGCTGTCGATCAGGGCAAGCTGCGCGCTGCGCAGGCTGGATGCGGCACCGCCATCGTCAGCGGCGGCGACGTGTTCGAGCGTGGTCGCCACCAGATAGGAGCTGACCTGATCGTTTACCGCCCATTGCGTCACCATCAGCGCGCGGGCGCCGGCGAAAAAGAACGAGCGCGCGAGGCCGGACAGCGCCTCGCCACCGGCCCGGCCGTTGCTGCCGCCGGTGTTGCAGGCCGACAGGATGACCAGATTGGCGTTGAGATGCAGGTTGGTGATGTCCGAGGTCGTCAGCATCGCCCGCGCGGCGGATTTCGCATCAGGTGGTGCAGAGGTCACGATCGCGGGTTCCTGGGCGCAGGGCAGTTCCGAGGGCAGCAGCGCATGGGTGGCGAAGTGCAGAATCCGGTAATCGGACAAATCGGCGTGTTCGACGGCGGGCACCGTGAACTGCGCGCCGAGCAATTCATCGCTGGCCGGGGCGTGGAAAATCGCCTGGGCGGCGGCGAGTTCGAGTTTGGCATAGGGCAGCGGCGGCAGGCCGGCGAACAACTGCGCGCTTTGGCCGCACGCCCCGCCGGGGAAACTGGCCTCGGCCTGGGTTGGCGTGACTGGTTTGAAATCGCCGAAGCCGAACCAGGGGCGCGTGGCGCGGGAATTGCCCTGCACCGCGCGTAGCGAAACGAAATTCGCCGCCGCCGGCACATAGACCAGGGTCATTTTGCGGATCAGCCACGGTGTCATGCCCAGGTTGCCGCCCGAGGTGGTGGCCGGGCCAGCGGTCATGGCGGGGCCGGTCGGCAGCAGGGCGAAGGGCAGCGACAACAGCGGGCCGGACGGCGCCACCACCATCGCGACGGTATGCGTGAGGTCAGTCTTGAACGGGGCGATGGTCGCCTGATAGATCGCCGCGGCATCGTCCATCGCGAACGGCGGTAGACCGGATTGGGTCGGCTCGATGCTGTGGCGCACCGCCTCGACCAGTTTGGTCATCGGTGCCTCACCCACGCCGGTCCGGGCCACCGCGATCCGGCCGTTCTGCAGCATGAACAGCCACGCATGCTGCGGCGCGAGCATGATGTCGAGGAACGCCTCGTTCGGGCGCAACTGCTGCATCACCGCGGTGGCGGGCACCGATTCCTGCACCAGCTGGCCGAAATTCGGCGCTGCCGCCTGCACCGCTTCGTCCGCATCGGCCAATTGCCTGGTGGCGGCGGCGATTTTGGCGTCGAGCTCTGTGATCGCCAATGGGCTGCCGGGCTTGGCCGCCGGCGCCGTGCCGCCACGGCCGTGCACCAGATCATCGCGCGTGCGGTACAGCCGGGCGAGTGCAACCACCGCGTCCTGATGCGCTCTGATCGCGGCGGCGACCTTCGGGTTATGGGCATCCGCCGCCAGCCGCGCCGATGATTCCGCAATCTCTTGGCTGGTCGTGCTGCCCTGGGCGAGTTCGGCCATGGCGAACATTTCGCCATACAGCGCCTGCGCCGCGCCCGGCCGGGTCTGGGCCACACGATCGAGCGCTGACAGGCACGGCGCGATCAGCCGCGCCGAGGTGCCGAGCCGCAACCGGTTCAGCAACGTGACGCCGGCGCGGCACGCGGTGACCGCTTCATCGGCATTGCCCGCGCGCATCAGCACCGCGCCCTGAAGCAGCGCGGTATCAGCGACCGGGCGCGAGCCCGGCAGCGCCTGGGCGAACTGGCGCGCGGCGTTGGCCAATTGACCCACCGCGGCACTGGTATTGCCCGTGTCGCTGTCGATCGTGGCGGCCGTCCGGTCGAGCCGCGCCTGCAGGATCGGCGCGCCGATGCCATTCGCTGCCGCGATCATCGAAGACAGGCGCAGCTTCGCCGCCGCCGCGTGCGGATGACCGAGATCGGCCAACACCACGCCATAATAGCGCAGCGTCTCGATCACGCCGAGCAGCGCCTGCTGGCTGACCGGGCTGAGCAGCGTGGTCTGCGCGGTCAGGATCTGCGCCGTGCCGCCATTTGCCGCGACGCCGAAACTCGACTCATCGGCGGTCACCAGCGCGTGCGGCTGCAACACCGCCGCCGGCAACAGCGCGGCATAACCCTGTTCCGCGCGGGCCAGCAGCACCATCGCCCGGCGGTACTCGCCGCGGTTCAACGCATCGAGCCCGCGATAATGCAGCAGCCGCGGCAGCGCCGTGGCATCCGCCGCGTGCGGTGCCAGAACCCGCGCCTGGGCAAATTGCGCATCCGCCTGGCGATACCGCCCCTCATCCGACAAATTCAGCGCCAGATCGACCATCGGCGACACGGTGTTCGGGTTGTCCGGGCCGAGACTCTTCTGCTGCAACGCAAGCGCGGCGCGGTATGCGGTGACCGCCGCCGCATAATCCTCGGCCTGGTTGGCATTGTTGCCGACCTGCATCAACGCGTCGTACTGGCCGATATCGCCCGAACTGAACGCCGCCGCCGCGAGACGGTTCGCCAGCAGCCGGTCCGACGTCGCAACCGAAACGTCCCGCACCGTCGAGGGCGTGGCCACGCCGCTGACCAGCCCGATTGCGCGCTGCATCACCGGAAATGCCGGCTGCACACCATCGGCCAGCCAGGCGTGACCATCGATCAGTACCGCGAGCGCGACATGCGGCCAACCGCCGATGCGCTGCGTGCACAACAAAACCTCGCCCGGATAACGCCCCAACACGGTCGTCGGGCGCGGTGCCGCGCACACGTACCGCTCCTCCAGCCCGCCACGCCACGAACCGGACGTCGCCAGCGCAACCAGCCCCGCGGCATTCGTCGCCGGACCCGATACCACCCGCGCACTCGGATGCTGCCAACCGCCGCAATAGACCAGCGCGCCACCCTTCGCGCGGCTGGCCGTACACGCCTCACCACTGCTGTTGTGGCCCAGGGCATACTGCGGGCCGGTCAGCCCCGCCCCAATATTGCCCGCCGCCTGATACGCACTCGACGGCGGCCGCGCACAACCGGCAAGGCCCAGCGCCAGACCCAGCACGGCGATGACGCCGATTGGGCGTGGTGATGCGACTTGGGTCAAAAAGGCCAGGGGGCTTTGCCCCCTGGACCCCCAGCAAAGGCGGAGCCTTTGGAATCCATTCGTTTTAGGCGGGGGGAGGGCGGGCACGGGATTCGGCGTGGCAATCGCCTGGATGCCCTCCCCCCGCCTAAAACTAGCGGGTTCTAAGGGCTCCGCCCTTAGCGGGGTCCAGGGGCGGAGCCCCTGGCCTTGCTGATTCCCAGTCTCATCACCGGGTCTGGTCGGGGTGATGCCGGTGGCGCGTGGCATGGTCAGTAGTCCTTTGCGGCGACGCCGGGCAGGCGGACGTCGCGGTCAAGGCGGCGGCGTCGTGTCGGGGCCAGGTCGTAATCCTGGATCGGGCTGGCTTCGGGCAGGTTCAGGATCGGCAGAACGGTGCAATTGACCGAGCCGATGATGCAGGCGTTGAAGCGGTAGTTGGTGCCGGGCACCGGGACGACGACGCCGTTATGTGCGGCGGCCTGCCCGGACAGATTGCCGAGCGAGCCGTCGAAATTGGTCTGTCCGGCCGCGCTGCCGGCGACGACAAGGAAGTGGAGCGCCATCTGGCCGCTGGCCATGCCGCCGCCGAGGTTGATGACCAGGGTGGTGTTGGGCGCGAGCAGGTCGGCGAAGGTGGCGCTGCCGGTCGAGGGCAGCAGCATGAACACCCCGTTGGGCTGGTTGGCGAGGCCGGCGGCCTGGGCGACCGGGCCGGTATCGATGGTGAAGGCCCCGGTTTGCAGCAATTGCTGGGCTCCGCCGTTGGTGACGCTGAGCACCGAATCGATGCCGGCGCGGGGCTGCACGTCGGGCGCGATCGGCATGGCGAGGCCCTGGCCCTGGATGAACAGGCCGCCGCCCGCGGTACCATCGAGCACGAGTTGGCCGGCGGCGGCGATGGTGACGGCGCGGGCGGTGACCGGGCCGATCAGGGTGAGCGCCCTGGCATCGTTCAGGGAGAGATAATGGCCGGCATCGTTGAAGCTGCCGAGCGTGCCGATCTGATTGGTGCCGATCAGGCTGGCGTCGCCGGTGAGGCTGCCGGTGGTCTGGATCAGGTTGGCGGCGATTGCGCCGGTTTCACTGACGCCGCCGCCGGCGATGGTGATGGTGCCCGGCGTGGTGATGGTGCCTGGAACCGCGAGGCCCGGTGTGGTCAGGGCGATATCGGCCGCGGTGAGCGGGCCGGTGACGATGAGCGGCGTGGTATCGTTCAGCATGAAGGCGCCATCGGCGACGGTGAAGGCACCGAGTGTGGCGATGACGTTGGTGCCGGTGAGGCTGGCCGGCCCGGCGCTGCTGCCGGTGAGCAGGGCAGGGTCGATCGTGCCGGTTTCGGTGATGCCGCCGGTGCTGGCGAGCGAAACGGTGCCCGGCACGGCGATATCGCCGGGGATCGAAAGGCCGGCGCTGCCGAGGGTCGCGCTGGCGGCGCTGAGCGTGCCGGCGATGGTGAGGGGCGCGGTATCGAGCAGAATGATGTCGTTGCGGGCGGCGAAATCGCCGAGGGCGACGATGGTGTTGGTGCCGGTCAGCGCGACGCTGCCGCCGATTATCCCCTCGGATGTCAGGGTTTGAGCGGTGATCGCGCCGGTTTCCGTCACGCTGCCGGGGCTGCCGAGGGCGAGCGTGTTCTGAAGGGCGATGCTGCCCTGGATGGCGATGGCGGCGGCGGTGATGGTTGCGTTGGGGGCGGTGAACGATCCCGCGAGGGTGAGGGGGGCGGCATCGTTGATGGTGGCGTCGCCGGTTGCGGTGAAGCTGGCGATGGTGCCGATCTGGTTGGCGCCGGTGAGTGCCAGAGTGCCGGCGGCGCGCCCGCGCAGGGTTGCGGTATCGATCGGGCCGGTCGCGGTGATGGCGCCGGCGCTCAGCAGGGCGAGCGTATCGGTGGTGATGGTGCCCGGCACGGTGAGGCCGGCGGCGGCGATCGTGGCATCGGGTGCGGTGAACGGGCCGGCGATGGTCAGCGGCGCGGTGTCATCAAGCGTGACGGTGTTGCCGGCGCTGAAGCTGCCGAGTGTGGCGATGGTATTGGTGTCGGTGAGCGCGACGGGGCCACCGATGGTGCCGAGGCTCGCCAGGGTTGCCGCGTTGATGCTGCCGGGTTCGGTGATCGCGCCGGTATCGCCCAGCGCCAGAGTGCCGGCGGCAACCGGGCCGGCGATGGTGAGCGGGGTTGCGTCCTGCAGAAGCAGGGCGTTGGCGATGCTGAGGGCGCCGAGCGTGGCGATGGTGTTGGTGCCGGTGAGTTCCAGCGCGCCGGCGCTGCCAGTGAGGCTGCCGGTGGCCAGGCTGCCGGTTTCAGTGATGCTGCCCGGTGTGGTGAGCGTGGTATTGGCGGCGGCGACCGCGCCGGCGATGATCAGGTTGGTTTGATCCGCGAGGCTCAGCGTGCCGGCGGCGGCGAAATCGCCAAGCGTTGCGATGGTGTTCAGCCCGGCCAGGCGGGCTGCACCGCCGATCGTGCCGATGCTTGTCAATGTGCCCGTGGTGATGCCGCCGGTTGCGGTAATCGATGCGGCATCGCCGAGCGCGAGACCGGCGGGAGCGGTGAGCGAGCCTGCAATCAGCAGAGCGACCGTGTCGTTGAACGCCATGCTGCCGGTACCGGTGAACGGACCGAGGTTGGCGATGGCGTTGGCGCCGGTGAGCGAGACCACCGGGCCGGCGCTGCCGGTCAGCGTGGCGGCGGTGATCGGGCCGGCGCCGGTGATGCTGCCGGTGCTGGCGAGCGAGAGCAGGCTGGTCTGGATACCGCCGTTGATGCCGATGCCAGGGGCGGTGATCGTCGCGTTCGGTGCGGTGAACATACCGTCAAGCGCGACCGCGATAGTGTTAACAAGAGTGGCATCCCCGGTCGCGATGATACTGTCGAGCGTTGCGATACTGTTGGTGCCCGTCAACGCGAGCGATCCGCTGACGTCGACCGAGAATGATCCGGCGGTGATGCTGCCAGGTTCGGTGAGCGCGCCGGTGTTCAGCGTGGCACTGGCGGCCGACAGCGGGCCGGCGATGCTGAGGGGGCCGTTATCATCGAGCGTGACAGTGGCGGCATCGGCGAAGCTGCCGAGCGTGGCGATACTGTTGGTGCCGGTGAGGGCGGCATTGCCGCCGATTGTGTTGTAACTCGCGAGCGTGGCCGCGGTGATGCTGCCGGTTTCGGCGATCGCAGCATTATCACCCAGGGCAAGCATCGTGGCGCTGACCGGACCGGCGATGGTGAGCGCGGTGGTGTCGTTGATCAGCGCATTGCCGGTGATCGCGAGCGTGCCGAGCGTGACGATCTGGTTCGCGCCGGTCAGGCGCAGGCCTGCGGCGGTCGCGTTGAACAAATTGGTCGCAACCACACCGCTTTCAGTGATGCTGCCTGGGGTGATGACCGTGACGCTGGCGGCGCCAACCGGGTCCGCGATAGCGAAGCCGGATGTGTCGGAGAAACTCAGGGCGCCGCTGGCGGTGAGACTGCCGAGTGCCGCGATGGTGTTGGTTCCGGTGAATTGGGCGCTGTTCAGGCCGGCGCCGAAGCTCGCGAGCGTGCTGGTGGTGATGCTGCCGGTTTCGGTGATCGGGCTGGTATCGGCGAAGCTGATGGATTGCGGCGCGCTGAGCGAGCCCGCGATCAACAGATCGACGGTGTCGTTGAACGCCATGCTGCCGGTGCCGGTGAACGAGCCGAGGTTGGCGATGGTATTGGCGCCGGTGAGCGAGACCACCGGGCCGGCGCTGCCGGTCAGCGTGGCGGCGGTGATCGGGCCGGCGCCGGTGATGCTGCCGGTGCTGGCGAGTGAGAGCAGGCTGGTCTGGATACCGCCGTTGATGCCGATTCCCGGGGCGGTGATCGTCGCGTTCGGCGCGGTGAACGTGCCATCGAGCGTGACCGCGCTATGGTCAGTGATGGTGGCATCGCCGGTTGCGATAATGCTGCCGAGTGTGGCGATGCTGTTGGTGCCGTTCAGCGCGAGTGATCCGCTGATATCGGCCGAGAGCGATCCGGCGGTGATGCTGCCGGATTCGGTGAGCGCGCCGGTGTTGAGCGTGGCGCTGGCGGCGGAGAGCAGGCCGGCGATGCTGAGGGGGCCGCTATCATCGAGCGTGACGGCGGCGGCATCGGCGAAGCTGCCGAGTACGGCAATACTATTGAGTCCCGTTAGAGCGACATTGCCGCCGATCGTGTTGTAACTCGCGAGCGTCTTCGCCGTAATGCTACCCGTTTCGGTGATCCCACCATTCTCACCCAGGGAAAGCATAGTGGCGCTGACCGGGCCGGCGATGGTGAGCGCGGTGGCGTCGTTGAACAGCGCATCGCCGGTGATCGCGAGCGAGCCGAGCGTGACGATCTGGTTCGGACCGGTCAGGCTCAGGTCAGCGGCGGTGCCGGTCAGCGTCTGCGCGGTCAGCGTGCCGGAGCCGGCGATAGTATTGGTCGCGGTCAGGGCGAGCGACCCGGTGGTAATCGCGCCGGGAATCGCCAGATCGCTGGCGATCAAGGCGGCATTGGCGGCGCTGAGCGGGCCGGCGACCACCAGTGTGCCGCTGTCGGTCAGGTCGAAATTGCCGTTCGGATCGGTAAAGCCCCCGAGCGTGCCGATGCTGTTCGATGCCGTCAGCAGGACCGTGCCATTGGCCGCGCCGATCAGTTGAGTGGCGCTGACCGGTGCTGCCTGGCTGATCGAGCCGGTGCTTTCGAGGTCGAGCGTATCGGCGGCGAGCGAGGCGTTTACCGCGACGCCGTTGCCGTGCAGCACGATGTCGGGGATCGTCAGGCTCAACGCGGCGGCGACATCGAGCGGCCCGGACAGGCTGTTGCCGATTTCGAGCACGGCGGCGCCAGGCGTGATGGCGGCGAGCAGGGATCCGCCGATATCGAGCGTACCGGCGCCGGTGCCGCCGAGCGCGATCGGCGTGCCGGCGACCAGCGGATCAAAGGTGATGGCTCTTGTGGCGTTAGCTGTTGATATTGGCTACGAGGGTCTGGTTTGATGTGAGGAGACGATCCATGGACGTGGCAGATTTCGAATCCTGGCTCGG
>NZ_NCJX01000166.1:0-2211 GCF_002282635.1 Acidiphilium sp. 34-64-41
GGTCTTCCGTGATCCGGGCGCGGAATGCCATTTCGCTTTCGCCGCGCGTGGCGGTCCAGCGCGCAGCCGGTGTGCCGTGTGTGAGGTCGAGCGGGTCGAGGTCCGCCAATGCGGCCGGCAGCGGCATCGCGACGGTGGCGACTTGAAACGCGGGAGCGAATTTTTTTGCGAACGTGGTCATGATGGTCTCCAGACTTTGGCTGTGATCATTTTATCGATCTCTTGCGATGTTGCTTGAACCGTTTGCGCTGCCTTTGCGCCGATGTTGACGAATTGACGTTGCGCCTCGGCATCGCCGCGCCACGCGCGTTCCCGCAAGTCATCGAGCAGGGCTTCGGTCGCGGTGCGGCTGGTCATCGATCGAATCCCGTGATTTTGTTGCGGACGGGCGGCATAAAGGGTGCCCAGGCGGCGGCGGCGTCGCCATAAAAACGAGTGACCTGCTTACCGAGTTCGGTTGTGGTGCGGGCTTCGATCCGGCCGGCCGGGATTTTTGCAACGCGGTCGATCTCGTTGCGTTGCGCCATCAGCCTGCGGATTTCTCGGTCAAGCGCGGCGGCATCGGCGCTCATCGGCGGCGCATCCCGGTGCCGTTTAACCGGTCCATCTCCGCCTGTACGGCTTCGGCTTCGGCTTCGGCCTCCCGTTCGGCACGCTCATTGGCAGTTTCGAGCGTGCGGGCGATTTCGAGCGGCCCGGGCAGATCGGGCAAACGGTCCCATCGGGCGTGCGCCCGATCGCCATCGTGGATCATCCAGCAAGTTCCGTGGTCATCGATGGCGACGACGAGGGTTGTCGCGCTGCCGTTCGGGCGGGTGGCGATGCTGCCGGTTGCCAGCAATGGACGGCGCGGCGGCACGGCAGCGGCATCCTGCAAAGCGAGATTGAGCCGGTCAATTTCCTCGGCCTGCGCCCTCGCGAGTTCGGCCAATTCCGATTGCCAAGCCGCCTCGCCCTTTATCTTTGCCGCCCGGTCAGAAACTTCGGCCAAATGACTGCGGACGGCAGTGCCGGTCATCAACTCGGTAATGGCAAGTTCGGTCTTGTTGCTCATGCGGTCATTCCAATTCTTGCTAGCTGGGGAGGGCATCTTTGCCAATTTGGCGCGGTGGCGAGGGTGCTTGCGAGTTCGAGGGTGGTGCAGATGGCGGCGGTCGCTTCGATCGGCGGCACCAAGCCGGCGATTTCATGCGGACGGCCGGTTGCAGCCCACCGAAAGCCCCGCGCCCTCGCGAGTTCGGCGGCGGCTTGAATTGTCTCGGCTATCGCGACGTGTGCGATCGGCGCGTCGAGGTTGACTTCGATGATGAGCGCTTGGTGCGGCGGGTGTGACGGGACCGATACCGCCGCACCCGCCGCGCCCTCGCCTGCCAGCGCGCCCAGTCCGCGCCGCACAAGTGTTGAAACCGCGAATGATCGAGTAGCGCCGATTGCTTCGGCTGCCGCGTCGATCCGGTCCAGTAAATCGCTATCAAGCGATAAGCTAATCCGACTTTTCATGAGGCTATAATAGATTAGTACGAGTGCATACGCAATAATAATCTACTATGTCACTTGGCGTCAGGGCGCGTCATAGGTGCGAATAATGATGAATACTTATGAACGGTTGCGGATGACTGTTGCCCTGCTAGGCGGCGAAGTTCGGCTGCGATCTCTGATTTTTCTGCGTGATATTTTTCGGGGTCGCGCCGATCGGGTGACAGTCGGGCGATTCGACTGGCGAGGTCGAGCAGGGTTTCGGGGCTTGTCATGGCGCGTTCCGGTAGTCGGTCGATGCCATGCCTGCCGGTGGGTGGCAGCAGGTGCAGCGCCATCCTTTCGGGCTGGTCGCCTCGGTCCACCAGGCCGATCCATCGCAGCACCGGCAGCGTGCGCCGGCCGTAGGCGTGATGACCATATCTCCTCTTGCTCCGCCGCCGCGTCATCCGGCCACGCTGGCCAGCACGCATCGCATAGCCACCCCTCGGGGTTCACAACCTCTGCGAACGGGCGGGAGGCGGTGCCGCACCGGCTGCATGGCACGGTGATCAGCCGATCGTTTGCAGGTAGTTTTTTTTCTGAAAACTCCCTAGCTCCGATAGCTCCGTTAGGTCCGTTAGGTGGTAAAATGGGGCTATCGGAGCTATCGGAATAGGGTGATTTTCCATCGGAGAGAGAGGCGAGGCGGGCCGCCCATGTCATGCCTCTACCCCCTCCAGCTTCGGATTGATT
>NZ_NCJX01000114.1:0-20368 GCF_002282635.1 Acidiphilium sp. 34-64-41
GGCGGCTGAGGTAGTTCCAGATCAGGACGAGGAGCGGGCCGTGGATTTTCAGTCGGTAGCCGTTGTCGGCCACGGAGCGTTGCAGGGCGCGGAAGATCACCGCGAAGCGCTCGGACGGGTCGGCGGGCATGAAGGGAGCGTTCGAGATCATGACCGCACATAACCATGGCGGGTGGGGGGTGAGAAAGGGAAAAAGTCAGGGAAGGGAAAGCGAGCGCTTCTTTTTTGTAAAAAAGAAGCAAAAAACTTTTGGTTGTTTTGGGTGGGGTTGGTTGGTCCAGGCAGGATGATCGGTACAGCACATTCAGTTCGGGCTTACAGCGGTGCCGCGTGCTGCCGTTGCGCCGCTGAAGTCATTACCGAACTTGCGACGATTAAACATCGCACAGGTCGGCACGACCATCTTGCGGTCATCCAGCGTCATCCCCAAAAAACGACACATCCGCTTGGATTGACTTGGGCAGATCAATTTCGAGCAATCCACAGTTTAGATATAGGAGATCAAAATGTCTTATCTTGCGAATCGTGATGAATCCCTTTTGGTTTATGTCGATGGACTGCAAAATGCCCATGCGATGGAGACTCAAGCTATCGAATTACTGAGCCGCCAGGTAGAGCGACTCGAGCATTATCCGGACATGGAAGCCCGCATGCGCCAACATATCGCGGAATCGGAGACGCAGCGCGCCCGGTTGGAAGACGTTCTGCGGTCGCATTCGGAGGGGGCAAAATCCGGCACATCGACGATCAAAGATGCGATCCTGGGTCTGGGTGGCAACATTGCAGCGGCAATTCATGCACCGGCCACGGACGAAGTGCTTAAAAACACACTCGCCAACTTTGCATTCGAGCATTTCGAGATCGCCGCCTACAAAACATTGATCACGATGGCCGACGCGCTGGGTGACCCCCATGGCAAAGCGGCCGCAGAGGCCTGCCTTGCGGAAGAAGAAGCGATGGCAAAATGGATCGACCAGCATATTGCGCAGACCACGCTTATTTTCCTCAACCGGACCGATGCCGGGATTGTCGCCAGTCATTGATCAGCCGTGACAGACCGAACCAGGCGACTATGCGCTTGATGATTTGCACCGTCCGGCGTCCGAGCGCCGGCTGGGCCGTGGCCTCGTCAATCACCGCTTGCCATGGGTTTCACTGATGATTGATCGATCACAACTCGGTTGAATTATCCAACACTTTTGCAGTCCGGTACGGAGTACGGTGCCATTGGATCGGTGGGTATCGAGGGATACCCACCCTGATCACGCCATGGTGCGGCTAGATTGGTGGATATCAAGTGATAGCCACCTTACTCTAGCCGCCATCGTCATGCGGCAAGAGCGCGGACAGCGGATGGCCTGAAGGAACCAGCAACGATTTGCGGTTGGATCACGTTCATCCATTAAGACAAATTTAACATTGTTATAATATTGCAACTAAAAAACTGGTGGGCTGATCACACTACTTTTCATCTTATCGAGTCGACGGCCGTCCGGAACGGAACCGTTTTCCGGACACGCTTGTGCGGCCATGGAGACGGGTACGTGCTTCATCGTCATTGGCTCAGCGGGAGTTTGAAGCTAAGACGCGTGAATGAAGAACGCTATTACTGAACGCTTGATCATTCGCGCGCCGCGACCCACTGACCTCGCCGCGTTTCTGGAGTATCGCAATCATCCGAGCATCGTCGAAGGCGGGGCGATCGAGCCGATGGGCACGGATGACGCGCGTGAGTTCCTTGCGAAACAGGCTGATTTCGATCCGACCGGTGACGGTGGATGGTTCATGCGGGCGATCGAGCATCGACAGCAATGCAGGATGATCGGTGAAGTTGGCATTTTCCTGTCTCCCAAGACGAGCCACGGCGATATCGGCTGGATTGTGCATCCGGACTACCATCGGATGGGTATCGCGACAGAAGCCGTTGGGGCGTTTGTCGGCTCTGTCTTTCGAGAGCTGAAGTTACATCGGCTGACCGCCGCCTGTGAACAGCGTAACATAGCCTCGTGGCGACTCATGGAGCGCATTGGCATGCGTCGCGAAGGGATTTTCCGGCAAAGTCGGCAGGATGCCGCCGGCTGGCAGGACGAGTTCCTTTATGCGCTCCTGCAAGCCGAGTGGCTTCACAATGATTTGTATTCGTAACGTATAAACGAGTCTGGTGCGCGCCGGCGGGGGTTGGGTCGATGCGCGTGGCGGTGCATCATAGCGGCGCCACATCGGGAGACCAGCATGTCGATGATCGACGAAACCCTATTGTCTGCCAGCGCGCACCAGGTGCTGCGCGACGCGATCGAGCCGCGCCTGCCGGGCCTGTACCGCGGCAAGGTGCGCGATAATTATGATCTGCCGGATGGGCGGCGCATTCTGGTGACGTCGGACCGATTGTCGGCGTTCGATCGCGTGCTGTGCTGCATTCCGTTCAAGGGGCAGGTGTTGAACGGCGTTGCCCGCTGGGCGTTTGAGCAGACGGCCGATATCTGCCCGAACCATGTGCTGGATTATCCGGACCCGAACATTGTGGTGGGCCGGCGGCTTGCGATTCTGCCGGTTGAGATTGTGGTGCGGGGTTATCTGGCGGGCACCACCAGCACCTCGATCCTGACGATGTATCGGGCGGGGCGGCGGCAGATGTATGGCCAGGTGCTGCAAGACGGCCTGGCCGATTATCAGGTGCTGGAGCGGCCGATCATTACCCCCACCAGCAAGGCGGACGACGGCGCGCATGATGCGCCGCTGACCGCCGACGAGATCCTTACGCGCGGGCTGCTGAGCGAAGCGCAATGGCGGAAGATCAGCGAAATCGCGCTCGCGCTGTTCGCCCGGGGGCAGGCGCTGGCCGCGGCGCGGGGGTTGATCCTTGCCGATACGAAATATGAATTCGGCATCGATGCCGGCGGGAGCATCTGCCTTGCCGATGAGATCCACACCCCTGATTCCAGCCGTTACTGGCGGGCGGATACCTATCGGGAGCGTCTCGCCGCCGGCAAGGCGCCGGACAGCTTCGATAAGGACGTGATCCGCGCCTGGGTGGCGGCGCGATGTGATCCGTATGCGGATGATATTCCGGAGATCCCGCCGGCGCTGATCTGGAAGACCGCGCTGACCTATGTGGAGGCGTATGAGCGGATTACCGGGCGCGTGTTCGAGCCGCCGCCGCCGGCGCCGCCGGTGCAGGAGCGGGTGATCGCGGCGCTTGGGGGGTTCCATGGGTTATGAGCGTGCCGGATGTTCGCGACCGGCGCGATTTAAGGGGCACGGGATCGTCGGTAATCCTGTGGAAATACTCAGCCCAAGATAAAGGGATGGTTTGGAGCATGATGTGCGGCGAGGCGGCGCGCGACCCTCGATTTGCCGCTGTCGCCGTCGCCGCCGATCCAATAGACGTGCCGCACTGTTTCGCTTGACGATTCCATGTGGCACAGTATCGGTGCATGTTGTGGTTTGCCATGATGGTTGAGTGTCGTATCGCACGTGTCGCGGGTGCGGGAGCTCACTCCGCAATATCAGAGGTAACCATCTCCTGTCGCTACAGGGCAGGTGGCTCGGTAGCTCGGAATGAAGGTCGGTCCGCGATTACGTCGTACCACTGGGATAGATGAGGGCGCCCGTCTCGCCATTTCCACCCAGGCATCCGGGGTTCGATCAGGCCCAACGCGATGCCCAGAACAATCTGCGCCGTATTGAACTGGCCTGAGTAGGCGCCGCAGGCAACGACGCTCTCCAGCGCGTCTGCTGCGCGGTTCACGCGCGAAGACTCCCGCGCGATGACAGTCGCCGAGCGTTCGGGTTCGGGCAGGAGCAGAGCCCGTAGCCAGGTGGTGATGCCTTCCAGCAGGCCCATAGCTTGGCCCATCTCGGCCAGCGTTCGCCAACCGTCGGACCCGTTCCGGGGCAGCAGCTTCGGCCCGCGGGTGTGGACGTCGATGTAGTCCAGGATCAGCAAACTTTCTGTCAGGACCGTGCCGTCATCCAACTCCAATGCCGGAACCCGCCCGATTGGGCTCAGCACCAAGACCTCCGAATCAGCCGAATAAAGTTGCGCGCGCGTTAACTCTCGCTTTGTTACGAGCGTATCCAGGCCGGTCTCAAGCAGCGCAATCCGGACCATGCGCGCAAACGGAGACCCTGCGGTGTATAGCAGGCGCATCGTTGGCTCCTCGTCGATTTGTATCAGATCAGATGCGTTTTAGGCGCTGCCGAGCGACCTGACCAGTAACTCCCTCATCCCAAAAGTCTTGATTTTTGCACTAATTGGGTCGCTTCTTTTCTCAAATAAAGCCGCGTGCGAGTATGCACTTATGCCCAGCTATGAACCAATCGATATAGGCGTGGCTCTCCAGTCTAGCCGGAGCGACCTTGTTGCCTTTAAGTGGGCAACAAACGGCATAACTGCGGACTTTATTTTGCCTGATGACGACGCTCATTTGTTGCGGGTGTCATTCGATAAGCAATGCATTGTAAGGCTTTTGGATGAGATGCCGCTCAGCACCGAGGAAGATAATTCCGAAACGGAAGGTATTGTCCCAGAGCAATTTGCCTATCGGATCGAAGGTGCCGCTTTCGCTCACTCCCAGTCCAGCGCATGGAAAATAGCGGAAGGAAGGGTAACCCACTATCTGTTCGTCACAGGATGGGCATGCATGGACGTCCTCACCGCTGGCCCCCCTACATTTACCGTTGTGACGCGGCCTCAGGAAGGTTGAATCTGTTGCAAAATTTTTAATTTCGACTTGGCTGTTGCGTGCCTTTCTGTGCTTTTGTTAACGTGCGGAGATGAATGAATTCGCCGATCGGGTGATCGATCTTTATGAGCGCCATGCGCGTGATTGGGATGCTGATCGGAATCGATCGGATGATCATCCGTGGATCGATCGGCCGTGGCATGAGCGGTTTGTGGCGGCGTTGCCGGGGGGGTGGGGCGCGCGTGCTGGATTTGGGGTGCGGGTCGGGGATGCCGGTTGGGCGATATCTGGCTGAGAGCGGATTGCTGGTGACCGGGGTGGATGCTTCGCCGACGCTGATTTCGTTGTGTCGTGAGCGTCTGCCCGCGCATGAATGGATGGTCGGTGAGATTGGGTTTGCGGTGATTGCTCACGCGGTCGAGGATTGGCAGACCGGCGGCGGGCGCACGGTATGGCTCGCGCGGAGGCAGGGCGCGTGATCGTGAAACAGCCCCTGCCGCAGAGTCAAAAAGTTTTTTGCTTCTTTTTTCCAAAAAAGAAGTGCTTGCTTAACCTCGCGCCGCAACCCGCCGATCCTTGCGCGACGGCAAGTCGCTCGCCATAACCGGCTCATGGATATCATCGACAGTTTGCGGTCTGCCTGGGTTCCGCCGCATCGGGCGGGGTTGCCGTTCATTATCGGCGGCGTCGTGATTTTTGTGGTTGGTTTGATCGTGGCCGGGTGGCTCGCGTGGATCGGGCTGGCTTTTGTGTTGTTCTGCCTGTTTTTCTTTCGTGATCCGGCGCGGGTTATGCCGGCGCGGCCGGATGCGGTGGTGGCGCCAGCGGATGGGCGGGTGGTGATCGTGGATCAGGCGGTGCCGCCGGCGGAGCTTGGTTTGCCGCCGGTTGCGATGCCGCGAGTGGCGATTTTTCTCTCGGTGCTGGATGTTCATGTCAATCGGGTGCCGATGGCGGGCATGGTGACGCGGATTGCGTATCGGCATGGCACGTTCGCCAATGCGGCGGCGAAGGAATCGGAGCTCAATGAGCGCAATGCCATTGCCATCCGGCTTGATAGCGGCGCGGAGATTGCGGTGGTGCAAATCGCCGGGCTGATCGCGCGGCGGATTTTGTGCGATATTCATGAGGGCGATCGGGTGGCGACGGGGGCGCGGTTCGGGATTATCCGGTTCGGCAGCCGGACCGATTTGTATTTGCCGCCGGGCAGCGTGCCGCTGGTTGCGGTGGGTCAGCGCATGGTGGGCGGCGAGACCGTGATTGCGGCGCTGGGCACGACGCTGGTGTTATGAGCGAGGCGCTCAAGCCCCGCCGCTTCGTGCTGCCGCGCCGCCGCCCGCCGCGCCGGCCGCGGCTGCGCGGGCTGAGCTTCAACCGGATGTTGCCGAATTTGCTGACGCTGGTGGGGCTGTGCGTGGGGTTCACCGCGATCCGGTTCGCGCTCGATGGGCGGTTCGGGGCGGCGGTGATTGCGATTGCGGTGGCGGGCGCGATCGACGGGCTCGATGGGCGGTTGGCGCGGCTGTTGAAGGCGACCTCGCGGTTTGGGGCGGAGTTCGACAGTCTTTCGGATTTTCTGTGTTTCGGGGTGGCGCCTTCGCTCGTGCTGTTCCTGTGGTCGCTCGATCAGTGGGGGGCGTTTGGGTATTTGCCGTCGCTGATGTTCACCGCGAGCATGGCGCTGCGGCTGGCGCGGTTCAATGCTGCACTCGATGAGTTGCCGCACGCGGATGACGGGCACCTGCCCGCGTTTCGGTTCGCGCAGAATTTTTTTACCGGCGTGCCTGCGCCAGCGGGTGCGGCACTCAGTCTGTTGCCGATTTATCTTGGGCTTGAGGCGGCCGAACATAATATCGCCTGGCTGGCGGATGTGGCGCGCGCGCCGGCGCTGAGTGCGATCGTGCTGGTGGGCACCGCGTTGCTGTGCGTCTCCACCCTGCCTGTCTGGAGCTTCAAAAACTTCAAGGTGCCGCCCAGCTTCGTGCTGTGGCTGCTGCTGGGGGTCGTGGTGTTCGCCGCCATCATGCTCGCCGACCCGTGGCTCGCGCTCGCGCTGCTGGCCGCTGCGTATCTGGCGATGCTGCCGTTCAGCCGACGTAGCTTCAAACACCTCCAAGCCGAAGCCGAAGCCCGCCTCCAACCCGAGACCGAGTGATCCCTAGGGCTGGGGGTGTGGCGGGTGAAGTGAGGAAGGCGGGGGGCTTTGCCCCCTCGACCCCCACTAAGGGCTTAGCCCTTAGAACCCGCTAGTTTTAGGCAAGGGGAGGGCGCTGCCTCGGATTTTCCGTCCCTGGGTCGCCCTCCCCTTGCCTAAAACTAATGGATTTTAAAGGCTCCGCCTTTAACGGGGTCCAGGGGCAGAGCCCCTGGCCTTCCTTGCTTCAAGCGCCACATCCCAGCGCAGGGATCATTCGGTATGGAGGTTGGGTTGCTGCGGTTTTTGGGGTTGGTTGGGGTGGTGGTGGGGTTATCGGCTTGTGCGATGCCGCGGCCTGGCGGGTTTTATCGTGGGGTTGATGTTTCGGGGGCGCGGCCGGGGCAGGTTTTGCGGGCGCGGCCGTTTGGGGCGGCGCCTGTGGGGGCTACTGCGACGTTGGTGGTTTATGCTTCGACGGGGGTGGGTGGGGCGATCGTGCCGGTTTCGGGGGTGATTTATGTGCCACGCGGGCCGGCGCCGCCGGGTGGGCGGGATGTGATTGCCTGGGCGCATCCGACGACGGGGGTTGCGGCGGGGTGTGCGCCTTCGTTGGGCAACAAGGTGTTCGACAGTCTTGATGAGGGGGCGAGCATTCCGGGGTTGCGGCGTTTTTTACGGGCGGGCGATATTGTGACGGCGACGGATTATGAGGGGTTGGGGGTGGCTGGTGTGCACCCGTATTTGATCGGGGATGCGGAGGCGGCGGATCTGATCGACAGTGTGCGGGCGGCGCGGGCGTTGCCGGGGGCGGATGCGAGCCGGAATTATGGCGTGTGGGGGCATTCGCAGGGGGCGCAGGCGGCGTTGTTTGCCGGGCAGGATGCGGCGGCGTATGCGCCGGAGCTTCATTTGGTCGGGGTTGCGGCGGCGGCGCCGCCGAGTAATTTGGGGGCGGAGTTGCGCAAGCCGACGTCCGACAGCGGGCGGGTATTGGTGTCTTATGTGTATGCCACGTGGTCGCGCTGGTATCATGTGCCGATGACGAGCGTGGTGGCGCCGGCGGCGGTGGCGCTGGTGCGGCGGGCGGCGGATCGGTGCATCAATTCGGTCGGGCAGTATGTGCTGGCGCAGCGTGCCGGGGCGGCGCTGAAGCGGGTGTTTCTGGCGCATGATCCGATGGTGACGCGGCCATGGCCGCGCTTGTTTCATGAGAATTCACCGGGTTATGCGCCGGAAGGGGCGCCGGTGTTGCTGACGCAGGGGACGGCGGATGACACGGTGTATCCGCGGTATACCGATGCGTTCGATCGGCGCGCGTGTGCGATGGGGGACCGGGTGGATTATCTGAAGCTGAAGGGGGTTGGCCATGTGTTCGCGGGGTATCGGTCCGCGAAGCTGGTGGCGGCGTGGTTCGCGGGGCGGTTTGCCGGGGCGGCGGCGCCGGATACGTGCCCGCGTTCGGTGGTGGTTAAAGACTGACGAGCCAATCGCGCCAGTCTTGCGTGTCGAACACGATGACCGGGCCGGCGCCGTGGCGGATCAGGGCGGCCATGGTTTCGGCGGGCGGGACGGGGAGATCGCCGATCGGGTTGAGGATGACCATGGCGATCGGGATGTTGCGGGCGCGGAGCGCCTCGATGGTGCAGAGGGTGTGGCTGATGGCGCCGAGGTAGCCGCCGGCGACAATGATGGCGGGCAGGCCGAGTTCTGCCATCCAGTCGCGCACGGTGTGACGGTCATCGAGCGGGACCATGGCGCCGCCGACGCCTTCGATCAGGAGGGGGGCGGCGGATTTCGACATTTCCGTGCGGCAGAAAGCGAGCAGGGCGTCGAACGGGATGGTTTTGCCCGCACGGGCGGCGGCCATGTCGGGCGAGAGCGGATCGGGGAAGCGCCAGGGGCAGATTTTCGCGACCACGGCATCGCTGGTCATTTGCCCCATGGCGGCGAGCAGCGTGCCGGCGTCGCTGGCGGCGGAGCGGGCCGGTTGGTAGCCGCTGGCGACCGGTTTGAGCGCCCAGGCCTTGATGCCCTGGCCGCGCCAATGGCGGAGCATGGCGGCGGCGATGTGGGTTTTGCCGATGTCGGTGCCGGTGCCGGTGATGAAGAACTGGGTCATGCTGCGATCATGATGGAGGTGCGGACGTGGTTGGCAAGACGTTCGATATCGGCTTCGTGGTGGCCGGCGGTGAAGGCGAAGCGGAGGCGGGCGGTGCCGTCTGGCACGGTGGGCGGCCTGATCGCGGTGACGAGGAACCCTGCGGCGGCGAGGCTGGCCTGGGCGGCCAGGGCGGTTTCGGCCGCACCGAGGATGAGCGGCACGATCGGGCTTTGGGCGGCGGGCAGGCCGAGAGCATCGGTGAAGTGGCGGGCGTGGCGGAGCGGGCGGGCGCAGAGATCGGGGTCGGTCGCGATCAGGTCGAGCGATGCGATCGCCGCCGCGACCACGCCGGGCGGCAGGCCGGTGGTATAGATGAAGCTGCGCGCGCGGTTGCGGATCAGGTCGCAGACCGCAGCGGAGGCGCAGAGATAGCCGCCGTAGCCGCCGACCGCTTTCGAGAGCGTGCCCATCTGGAGGGGAACTGCGGTGCCGTGCGCCGTGCCGCGGCCGGCGTTGAGCACGCCGATGCCGTGGGCGTCATCGGTCATCAGCCAGGCGCCGTGGGTGGACGCGATTGTGGCGAGCGCCGCGATCGGGGCGCGGTCGCCATCCATCGAGAAGACGCCGTCGGTTGCGATGATGGCGTGGCGCCATGGGTGCGCGGCGAGCAGATGGGCCAGATGGGCGACATCGTTATGGCGGAACGGTAGCACCGCGGCGCCGGAGAGTTTGGCGCCGGCCCAGATGCAGGCGTGGGCCAGTTCGTCGATGAACACGGCATCGCCCGCGCCGACCAGGGCCGGGATGATGCCGATGTTGGCGAGGTAGCCCGAGCCGAACACGACGGCATCCGCCGTGGTTTTGAGGTCGGCCAGGCGGCGTTCCAGCGTGCGGTAGAGCGGGTGATCACCGGTGACGAGCCGCGAGGCGCCGGCGCCGACGCCGTAGCGCTGCGTGGCGGCGACCGAGGCGGCGATGACATCGGGGTGCTGGGACAGGTTGAGATAGTCGTTGCAGGAAAACGAGATCAGGCGCTGCCCGTCACGCAGGGCGATGGCGTTGGGGCAGCGGGTGATCGGGCTGATGCGCCGGCGGAGGGATGCGGCGTCGAGCGATGCCAGTTTGGTGGTGGCGAAATGGTCCAGGGTGGTGGTCATGGGTTTGGGGGCCAAAGCGAAGGTGAAGGAAGCACTTCTTTTTTTGTAAAAAAAGAAGCAAAAAAACTTTTGGTCGTGGGGGCGTTGCTTGGGAAAACGCCCGCGCCCCCGATTATGAAAGTTTTTTGCTTCTTTTTTTCAAAAAAGAAGCCTTTCCCTACCCTTCCCTGACTCACGCTTAAAACCCTTCCCGTCATCCCCGCCCCGGTTTATCACCAATTCCGGCCATAGCGGCAATTCGGAGAGATCGATGTCCCTGACGCTCGAACCATCAACCACCCAACCGGCCACGCCATCCGCCACGCGGGCGCGGATCGCGGCGATGCTCGCCTTGCCGCTGCCTGAACTGATGTTTCAGGCGCAGAGCGTGCATCGGCAGCATTTCGACCCGACCGAGGTGCAGATTTCCACGCTGCTCTCGATCAAGACCGGCGGCTGCCCGGAGGATTGCGGCTATTGCCCACAGTCGGCCGGTTTCGATGCCGGGGTGCCGGCCTCGAAGCTGATGGAGCTGGAACCGGTGCTCGAAGCGGCGAAGCGCGCGCGCGATGCCGGCGCGCAGCGGTTCTGCATGGGGGCGGCGTGGCGGTCGCCGAAGGATCATGATCTGGACCGGGTCGCCGCGATGGTCGCCGGGGTGAAGGCGCTGGGGATGGAAACCTGCGTCACGCTGGGGATGCTGCGGCCGGATCAGGCGGAGCGGCTGAAAACCGCCGGGCTCGATTATTACAACCATAATCTGGATACCTCGCCCGAGTTTTACGGCCGCATCATCACCACGCGGGTCTATCAGGACCGGCTGGATACGCTGGCCGCGGTGCGGGATGCCGGGATCAATGTGTGTTGCGGCGGGATCATCGGCATGGGCGAAGACCTGAATGATCGCGCCGGGCTGCTGGCGGCGCTGGCGGATCTGGACCCGTATCCGGAATCGGTGCCGATCAATGCGCTGGTTGCGGTGAAGGGGACCGCGCTGGGCGAGACGGCGCCGATCGATCCGATCGAGTTCGTGCGCACCATTGCGGCGGCGCGGATCGCGATGCCGAAATCCTACGTGCGGCTCTCGGCCGGGCGGGAGCAGCTTTCCGACGAGGCGCAGGCGCTGTGCTTTCTGGCGGGTGCGAATTCGATTTTTTATGGCGACACGCTGCTGACCACCAGCAACCCGGCGGTGGCACGCGATAACGCGTTGTTTGCGAAACTGGGTATGAACCGGCAAGCCTGAAGCATGGATGTCACTGATCCCGACTGGCTGACCACCGGGTGGAACCACGTCTGGCTGCCCTATGCCCAGATGCGGACGGCGCCGCTGCCGATGCCGGTGGTGCGGACCAGCGGCAGCGAGATCCAGCTTGCGGATGGGCGCATCCTGATCGATGGCATCGCCTCCTGGTGGACCGCCTGCCACGGCTATAACCATCCGCACATCCGCGCGGCGGTGGCGGCCCAGCTCGAGGCGATGCCGCATGTGATGTTCGGCGGGCTGGCGCATGAGCCGGCCTATCGGCTTGCCGCGCGGCTGGCGGGGTTGCTGCCGGACGGGTTGAACCGGGTGTTTTTCACCGATTCCGGCTCGGTCGCGGTCGAGGTGGCGATGAAGATCGCGGTGCAGGCGCGGCTTAACCGGGGCGCGCGCGATCGCACCAAATTCGTTGCGTTTCACGGCGGCTATCATGGCGACACGTTTGCGACCATGGCGATCTGCGATCCCGAGGAAGGCATGCACGCGCTGTTTGCCGGGATGCTGGCCGAGCAGGTGATCGCGCCGCTGCCGCGAGATGCGGCGTCGCGCGCGGCGTTCAACCTGATTGTCGAGGCGCACGCGGGAACGCTGGCCGGGATCATCGTCGAGCCGCTGGTGCAGGGGGCCGGCGGCATGGTGTTCAACGATGCCGCGACGCTGCGCCATTTGCGGGCGACCGCCGATCATTACGGGCTGACCTTGATATTCGATGAGATTTTCACCGGGTTCGGGCGGACCGGGACAATGTTCGCCTGGCAGCAGGCGGGGGTGGTGCCCGATATCATCACGCTGTCGAAGGCGCTGACCGGCGGGACCTCGCCGCTGGCGGCGACGATTGTGGCCGATGCGCTGTTCGAGGCGTTTTTATCGGACAATCCCGGCCATGCGCTGATGCACGGCCCCACTTTCATGGCCAATCCGCTGGGTTGTGCCGCCGCCAATGCCTCGCTCGACCTGTTCGAGACCGAACCGAGGCTGGCGCAGGCCGCCGCGATCGAGGCGGCGCTGCGTACCGGGCTCGCGCCGTGCCGGGCGCTGCCCGGGGTAGTCGATGTGCGGGTGATGGGCGCGATCGGCGTGGTGCAGCTTGAGCGGATCGATGATCCGGCGGCGTTGCGCGCCGCGTTCATCCGGCACGGTGTCTGGGTGCGGCCGTTCCGCGATATTGTTTATCTGACGCCGGCGCTGACGATCGATCCGGGTCAGTTAAGTGATCTGTGCCAGGCGGTGGTGAACGTCGTGAATTCAACCACCGCCATTAAAACCGGCACAGCCCCAAATTCATAAAAGTTTTTTGGTTCTTTTTTTCAAAAAAGAACCCTTGCTTTCTCACCGCCCCCGATCACAACGCCGCCTCGGCGAAAATGCGGGTGACATCGCCGTGCCAGGCGCCGAGGTAGCGGCCCAGCCAGTATTCCGCCTGGGTGGGTTCGCCTTCGGTGATGGCTTGCAGGGGGGCGAGGTAGATGCGTTCGTCCTCGCCGGCCGCGTTGAATTGCGCGCGCGCCCGCAGGCCTTCGGCGGCGATGGCGACGGCATCGCGCCCGAGATCGCGCAGCGTGCCTTTGCCGAGTTTGATGTCGAGGCCGGCGCGCGGCACCTCGTTGCGCAGCGTGATCAGCGTGTCGTAGTCGATGTCGCGGATCAGTTCGCAGGCGGCTTCGAGGGCGGCATCGTCGTAGAACAGTCCGGTCCAGAAGGCCGGCTGGGCCAGCAGCATGGCGGGGTTGCCGCTGTCCGCACCGCGGGTTTCGATGAAGCGTTTGAGCCGGACATCGGGGAATGCGGTGGTCGCGTGATCGGCGAAATCGCCGATCGTGGGGGTCTGGCCTTCGAACCCGGCGAGCCGGCCCGCCATGAAATCGCGGAAGGAGCGGCCGGAGACGTCGATATAGCGCCCGTCGCGGTAGACGAAATACATCGGCACATCGAGCAGATAGTCGGCATAGCGCTCGAAGCCGAAGCCGTCCTCGAACACCGCGCGGGGAATGCCGGAGCGTGCGTTGTCGGTATCGAGCCAGGTGTAGGCGCGGTTCGATAGCATGCCGTCGGGCTTGCCTTCGCGGAACGGGCCGTTGGCGAACAGGGCGGTGGCGAGCGGTTGCAGGGCGTAGCCGACCCGCATTTTGCGGACCATGTCGGCTTCGGAGGCGAAATCGAGATTGGCCTGCACCGTGCAGGTGCGCAGCATCATGTCGAACCCGCGGGTGCCGACGCGGGGCATGTAGGCGCGCATGATGGCGTAGCGGCCTTTCGGCATCCAGTCGAAATCGGCGCGGGTGCCGGTCGGGTGAAAGCCGAGCGGTGCGAAGCCGAGGCCGAGCTTCGGTGCGACGCGGTGGATGCGCGCGATATGCGCATCGATCTCGGCCTTGGTTTCGTGCAGCGAGGCGACGATGCCGCCGGACAGCTCGAACTGGCCGCCCGGTTCCAGCGAGATCGAGAAATTCCGACCCGTCAGGCCGATCGGGTTGCCGCGATCGAGGATGGGTGTCAGGCCTTCATCGGCGCCGATCATGTCGAGCAATTCGCGGATGCCGCCCTCGTAGCGGGGCGGGTGCTGGCCGTTCAGGGTGAAGCCGAAGCTTTCGTGTTCGGTGCCGATCCGAAATTCGGACGCGGGTTTACAGCCAGCCGCGAACCAGGCGGCAAGCTGGCTGGTTTGGGTAATTGCCGTCGCATCGGCCTCTCCGGGGTTAGACAAGCACGTCTCCTGATCTCAACTCTGCACGATCTCAACCCTGATCCGGTGCGGCGAGCAGGCGCGCAAGTCCGGCAATGGCGGCGGTCTCGGCGCGCAGAATGCGCGGCCCGAGCGAAACCAGCGTAACAAACCCATGCCGGACCATGCCGTCAAGTTCCGCCGGTGCAAACCCGCCTTCGGGGCCGACCAGCAGGGCGTGGGGTTGCAAATGCGGGATCGCGACCAGAGGTGGGGCGGTGCTGCGTTCGGCGGCGACGAACAGGCGGCGATCGGGCGGGAAATCGGCGAGGAATTGCGCGAGGTCGCGCGGTTCGTGCACCGGCGGCACGTGCAGGCGCTCGCATTGCTCGGCCGCTTCGGTGGCGATGGCGGTGAGCCGCTCGCGATTGATGCGCGCGGTCTGGCTATGGGCGGTGAACACCGGGTAGATGGCGGCGACGCCGAGTTCGGTGGCTTTTTCGATGATCAGATCGGTCGCGTCGCGCTTGACCGGGGCGAAGGCGAGCCAGCAATCGGGCTCCGGCGCGGGGGTGCGGGTTTGTGCGCCGAGTGCCACATCGGCGCCGTGGCGGTTGATCCGCTCGATCACGCCATCGAACTCGCCATCCGCGCCGTTGAAGAGGCGGAGGGTATCGCCGGCGCGCCGGCGCATCACCGTGCCGAGGTAGTGCGCCTGGGCCGGGTTTGTGCCAATCACCGCACCGGTTGCCAGTTTCAGCGGAACATGAAGGCGGATGATCGAAGCCATGCCGAACGCTTTACCAGCAGATCAGGGATTTACCGATATCCGCCCGACGGGCTGGATCGCGCGGTTGCCCGCCAGGCTGCGGCCGTTTGCGCTGCTGGCCCGGCTGGATCGGCCGATCGGCATCTGGCTGCTGTTTCTGCCGGGGCTGTGGAGCATTCTGCTGGCCGGCGCGGGGGTTTGGTTCAGCCTGTATCTGATCGTGCTGTTCGCGATCGGGGCGGCGGTGATGCGCGCCGCCGGGTGCACGGTGAATGATTTATGGGACCGCAAGCTGGATCGTCTGGTGGCGCGGACGGCGGGGCGGCCGCTCGCCTCCGGCGCGCTTTCGGTGCCGCAGGCGTTGCTGCTCGATCGGACGGCGCAAATTCTCGGTGTGATGTCGCTGGTGCTCGTGGCGCTGTATCCGGCTGCCAAGCGGGTGACGTTCTGGCCGCAGATGATGCTGGGCTTCACCTTCGGGTGGGGCGCGCCGATGGGCTATGCGGCGGCGCACGGCAGTCTCGACTGGCCGGTGCTGCCGCTCTACGCCGCGACAATTTTGTGGATTCTGGGGTATGATACGATCTACGCGCATCAGGATCGCGAGGATGATGCGATGGCCGGGATCAAATCGACCGCGTTGAAATTCGGCGCTGACACGCGGCGGTTTTTGATTGTCTGCTATGGCGGTGCGATCGGTTTGTTGCTGGTTGCGTTCATCATCGCGGGGTTGCGCCCGCTCGGCATCGTTGCGCTGGCGGCGCCGGCGGCGCTGCTGGCCTGGCAGATCGTGCGGCTCGATATCGATGATCCGGTGCGCTGCCTTGCCCTGTTCAAGTTGAACCGCGATGTCGGCCTGCTGGTGGCGCTTGCCCTTTTGCTCGGGCGATGACCGATCCGGAGGATTTCATCCGCCGCTCGACCTGCCTTGCGGCACCGGAGCTGATCCCGGAAATCAGGCTGCATCTGGCGACCGAGATTACGCCGATCTGGCAGGCGACCGAGGCGTTTCTGGCGGAAACCGGCATCGCACCGCCGTATTGGGCGTTTGCGTGGCCGGGCTCGATCGCGCTGGCGCGGCATTGCCTCGATCATCCCGAGCTGGTGCGCGGCAAGCGGGTGATCGATTTCGCCGCCGGGTCCGGGCTGGCGGGGATTGCCGCGTGGATGGCGGGGGCGGCCGCGGTGACCGCGATCGAGATCGACCCGATGGCGGGGGCGGCGATGGCGCTGAACGCGCGGGCGAACGGGGCGGATATCGCCGTTGAAATCGGCGATGCGACCGGGTCGGTGCGGGATGCCGATGTGATCATGTGCGGCGATATCTGTTACGAAGCCCCGATGACGCGGCATATCTGGCCCTGGCTGCGCGCATGTGCGGCGCGTGGCGAGGTTTGGATCGCCGATCCGGGCCGCGCCTATGTGCCGCGCGAGGGTCTGGCGGCATTCGCCCGCTATGAGATTGCCACGACGGCGGAACTGGAAAGCCGGACGATGCGCGAGACAATTTTATATCGCATCACGTGATGTGCGCGTGGCGGAAGTTTTCTACCGCTGTTTTTCCAAAAAGAAACGCTTTCTTAACGGTGCCCTGCGACATTGACGTGCGGTTGACCCTCACCACCTCGGGCAGTAAGCAAGTGCAGCATTTCGATATGTTTTTTCAACAATCGACAACGAATGGTGATCGTCGTGCCAGATGTGCGTGAAGCCCTGATGCAGGGCCGCAATACCGCCGGAACCCTCGTCCAGCGACCGTTATCGCCGCATTTGCAGGTCTATAAGCCGCAGATTTCCTCGGCCTTGTCGATTTTTCATCGGATTACCGGTGTGGCTCTGTCGCTCGGGGCGGTGCTGCTGTCGCTTTGGCTGGCGGCGGCCGCGACCTCGCCGGGTGCGTTCGCGCTTGCACAATCGCTGCTCGATTCGATTGTCGGCATGCTGATCTTGTTTGGCTTCACGCTCGCGCTGTTCTACCATTTTTGTAACGGCGTCCGGCATTTGCTGTGGGATGCCGGCTATGGGTTCGACCTGCCGACGATGCACCGGACCGGCTATGCGGTTCTGGTTGCGAGTGCGGGGTTGACGGTGGTGTTCTGGATCATCGGGCTGGTGATCCTGTGAGCGCGCCGCGATCCGATCAGGCGATCAAGATCATGCGCTCGCCGCTGGGGCGGGCGCGCGGCATGGGTTCGGCGAAATCCGGCCTGGGGCATTGGTGGGCGCAGCGGCTGACCGCGATGGCGCTGCTGCCGCTGTCGCTGTATTTCGTGCTGTCGGTGTTTCTGCTCGAAGGGGCGGATCAGGCGGCGATGCTGCGCTATATGGCGGAACCCTGGAACGGCGTGCTGTTCATCGCGCTGATTGCAGCCCTGTTCTATCATTTGCAGCTGGGTTTGCAGGTCGTGATCGAGGACTACATCCATAGTGAGGCCAGACGCCTCACCGCCGTGCTGGCGATGCGCGCAGCCGTGACGCTGTTCGGCCTGCTCGCGCTGGTCTCGGTGCTGAAACTGATTTTCTGATCCTGCAGGGTAAAGAACCATGAATGCCATGTCGAAGCCATCGCTCGGGGCCTACACCATCATCGACCATACCTATGACGTGCTCGTGGTCGGTGCCGGCGGGTCCGGTCTGCGCGCCACCCTCGGCATGGGCCAGGCCGGGCTGAAAACTGCCTGCATCACCAAGGTGTTCCCCACGCGCAGCCATACCGTGGCCGCACAGGGTGGCATTGGTGCCGCGCTCGGCAACATGGAGCCGGACGATTGGCGTTGGCACATGTATGACACCGTCAAGGGCTCGGACTGGCTGGGCGATCAGGACGCGATCGAATACATGTGCCGCGAGGCGATTCCCGCGATTTACGAGCTTGAGCATTTCGGTGTCCCGTTCAGTCGCACCGAGGATGGCAAGATCTACCAACGCCCGTTCGGCGGCCATATGAAGGAATTCGGCGCCGCACCGGTGCCGCGCGCCTGTGCTGCCGCCGACCGCACGGGGCATGCGATTCTGCACACGCTGTATCAGCAGAGCCTGAAGCAGGATGTGGAATTCTTTGTCGAGTATTTTGCGACCGACCTGATCATGGACGACGAGGGTGCGTGCCGCGGCGTGATGGCCTGGTGCCTGGAGGACGGCACGATCCACCGGTTCCGCGCGCAGTTGGTGGTGCTGGCGACCGGCGGGTATGGCCGCGCCTATCTGTCGTGCACCTCGGCCCATACCTGCACCGGTGATGGCGGTGGCATGGCGTTGCGCGCTGGGCTTTCGATGCAGGACATGGAGTTCGTGCAGTTTCACCCGACCGGTATTTTCCCGGCCGGCTGCCTGATCACCGAGGGTGCCCGCGGCGAAGGCGGCTATCTGACCAATGCCGAGGGCGAGCGGTTCATGGAGCGCTATGCGCCGACGGCGAAGGACCTTGCCTCGCGCGATGTGGTTTCGCGCTCGATGACGATCGAGATCATGGAGGGGCGCGGCTGCGGGCCGAACAAGGATCATATCCTGCTGCATCTCGAAGGGCTGAAGCCCGAGCAGTTGCACGAGCGGCTGCCGGGGATTTCCGAGACCGCGCGGGTGTTTGCCGGTGTCGATGTGACAAAGGCGCCGATTCCGGTGCTACCGACCGTGCATTATAATATGGGTGGGATTCCCACGAATTTCCGCGCTGAAGTGCTGCGTCCGACTGCCAGCGATCCTGATGCGGTGGTGCCTGGGCTGATGGCGGTGGGCGAGGCTGCGTGCGTTTCGGTGCATGGCGCCAACCGGCTTGGCACCAATTCGCTGCTCGACCTGGTGGTGTTCGGCCGTGCGGCGGCGCATCAGGCGGCGAAGATCGTTACCCCTGGTGCGTCGCAGGCCAATCTGCCGCCGCGTGCGGGTGAAGCTTCGCTCGACCGGCTGGATGCGACGCGTCACGCGAAGGGCGGCACCAATGTGGCGGCGCTGCGCGACAATATGCAGCGCACGATGCAGAACCATGCCGCGGTGTTCCGCAATTCGAAGACGCTCAAGGAGGGTGTCGATAAGATGTCGACCATCTGGCACGGCATGAAGGACATTACGGTCAATGATCGCGGCATGATCTGGAATTCGGACCTGATGGAAGCGCTCGAGCTGCATAATCTGATGGGCAACGCGATCACCACCATGGTCTCGGCGGAGGCGCGGCACGAAAGCCGTGGTGCCCATGCCCATGACGATTATTCCGAGCGTGACGATGCGGAGTGGATGAAGCACAGCCTGGCGCATTGCACGCCGGATGGTGCGGTTTCGCTCGATTACCGGCCGGTGCGGATGCAGACGATGACCAACGATGTCTCGGTGTTTCCGCCCAAGAAGCGCGTTTACTGATCAGAGGTTCCGAACCATGGCCGAACTGACCCTTCCGAAGAACAGCCGCGTCACTGCCGGTACCACCCACAAGGCGGCGCCCGGGGCGACGCGCGTGAAAAACTTTCAGGTCTATCGCTGGAACCCGGATGATGCCGGCAATCCGCATACCGACACCTATGAAATCGACCTCGATCAGTGCGGGCCGATGGTGCTGGATGCGCTGATCAAGATCAAGAATGAGATCGACCCGACCCTGACGTTCCGCCGCTCCTGCCGTGAGGGTATTTGCGGTTCGTGCGCGATGAACATCGACGGCACCAATACGCTCGCGTGCCTCAAGCCGATCGATGAGGTGAAGGCCGACGTGAAGATCAACCCGCTGCCGCATATGGCCGTGGTCAAGGATCTGGTGCCCGACCTGACGCAGGCTTATGCGCAATATCGCTCGATCGAGCCGTGGTTGCAGTCCGAGACCCCTGCCCCGCCGGATGGTGAGCGGCTGCAGAGTATCGAGGAACGCGCCGATATCGATGGGTTGTGGGAGTGCATTCTTTGCTTCTGCTGCACGACGTCGTGCCCGTCCTATTGGTGGAATGGCGATCGCTATCTTGGGCCGGCGGTACTGATGGCGGCTTATCGGTGGATTGCGGATTCGCGGGATGAGAACACCGGCAAACGGCTGGATGCGCTGGAAGATCCGTTCAAGCTCTATCGGTGCCATACGATCATGAATTGTACGCAGACCTGCCCGAAGGGACTCAATCCTGCGAAGGCGATTGGGAAGATCAAGCAGTTGATGGTGGAGCGGCAGGGGTAAGGGAAGGCTTCTTTTTTGTAAAAAAGAAGCAAAAAACTTTCCGACCCTGGGGCACGGGCGGTTTCACCGGCACGGGCCCAAATTAAAAAAGTTTTTTTTGCTTCTTTTTTGTTCACAAAAAAGAAGGACTTCCCTTGTTTTCTGTGCTTTTCGTTACGTTATCGTAACGATTTAGGCGTGCGAAATTACGGCCCCTTCCGCCACATTTTTTTGACGTTGAAGGAGGGGATGAACGGCTGGTGCCAGGGTGGCACGGGCGGTGGGGGCGGGCCGAGGATTTCGTGGAGTTGTTCCGGCGTGAAGTCGATGCTGCCGTCGGGGTTGATTTTGTATTGGTCCATGAAGCTGGGCTGGCGCTTTGGTTTGCGGGGGCGCTTGGGCCGGGGCTTGGTCGATTTGGGGCGTTTGATGCTGGCTGGGTAGCGCAGGCCGAGCATGGTGTGGAGCGGGCGGAGGATG
>NZ_NCJX01000115.1:0-11312 GCF_002282635.1 Acidiphilium sp. 34-64-41
CAGCCAGCCGGATCAATGAACTCCTACCCTGGATGATCGACCAGAAGTCCTGACGTCCTGCCCAAAACTAGGCCAACGGCCTCTGGCGGACGCTTACGCCGATCACCATCCAGAGGACGGTAACAAGCGCGCAGATGACCACACTTTGCATCATCATAGCCAAAACGTTCTTCTTGCGAACCATGCCACCGTAAAATAGGACAAGGCCGGGTATGGTCATCAGGAGCACCAATACGGAGCTGATCAACATCCAGGCAGTATCGCCCGCACTTAGCCCAGATTCTGCCGCTTTTGCAGGCATAGACAAGCCGATGAACGGGAGCGCCATTGCTCCCGAGACCCATAGACGTCGCTTCATTGCGACCAACTCCTTTTGTACCGCCCGTTTATCGGTGCGGATGAACCGTGTGACGAACCATGTCACGCACAAACCATGCCAGTCTAAAAATGCCAGCTGGACTCGTCAGCGCCACCATAAGTGCCGCTCTGGCAGGCGACTCCTACGACGACTGCGATCGAAGCTATAACAGCGACAATAGCGGCGCGCGGCGGACTAGTTGCGAAGCTTTGAACAGCGCCGGGTTTGCCGGAGGCTCAGACTCTTGAGAGGATGGGGCTACGGCGAAGCGGAAGGCGTCGAAGAAATATTCGGCAGAGGTTGGTCGCTGGAACTGACGCTGACGATGATAGGATCGAAGTTTTCCGCCTGCGCCAGCGCGACATCGCCTTGCTTGGCAAGCTCCAGGCTGGCGACGAACGTACTCGACCACGCAGAGCGTTTCCGCAATCGAGTTTCCGTTTGGGGTTGATCCATCTGCTGATTGGGTCCCGGCAACAACTGATCGAGGCTGAGCGCCTCTCCGCTTTCGGCCAGCAGTCGCATGATCCGGTCACGGGCTTCCGGAATACCATACAGGTCCAGCGCCGGCAGACGATAGATCGGCCGTGTATCGACGGCGTCGGTGGGATCATCGAACTGCTCCAGACACGCCCAGAGAAAGGCGATCATATCGACCTCGATCGAACCGCCGATCACGCTTCCGATCGCCTCGGATCGGCCACGGGCAAAAACATCACGCCCCAACTGCGGCCGCTGGTCCAGCCACGCGCCCAACGCCTGAATCTCTTGTAACACGACCAAACGGTCCCGCAGATCGGTCGCACGTCGTTCCGCCGCCTGTTGCGCCGGCGCATCCCTTGGCAAAAGCAGGTCAGACCGCAACAGCAAAATCCACGACGCCATCACCACCCAATCCGCCTGATGGCCCAACGGAATTGTCGCCCGCGCGCGTTCCAATCGATCAGCCAATTGGTCGATCAGTTCAGGTAAGCGGAGCGTCGACAGATCAATCTGATGCGCCCGTGCCTGGGCCAGCAGCAGGGCCAGCGATCCGTCGAACCCATCCAGCGTCAGATGCGGCGAGCTCCCCTCCCCTGCCCCGTCCACCGCGCCGGATGACCCATCCATAGTGGCGCTCAATCCGTTGAGATCGGCAGAAGCTGAAATTTCAGATCCGGCCAGGCCTCGGCAATGGCGATGAGTGCCGGTCGCGGAGAGGTCTCCGCCGTGAAGAACCCATAGCCGAGAACGCCATGACCGATCTTCTGCCGCCGCCCCGGCCCCGCGTCGGGGCGCACAATCACCTGCCGCGGCAGATCGCTGATCCCCCAGTGCCGGGACAACCAGGCCAGCGCCGTCGGATGGTCATGCCCGAGTGCCAAGATCGCTGGCGGGATCGGGACCAGGACCTGCAGATCGAATGGGCACGGGCGGCTGACCCCGATCCGGTCTCGTGCCCTGGCCTCGCGGGCCTCGATCCGATCGCGGAACTGACGGGCGAGAATACGGCAGCCCGCGACCGAAAGACTCCGCTGCCCGCCAGTGTGGCTCACCGCGCGGATAAAAATATCCTCCTCGATCGCCGCGCCATTGATCTCCCAGGGGTTTGCGGTCTGCGGTGCATCCGATCGGGACGGGCCAGACGGCCGACGTCCCCGCGGTTTCGGGAGCGGGGGCGGCAGAGGCTGCCGCGCCGGCGTGGTGACTGGTTCGACCGGATCAGGCTCGGTCTCCCACGGAAACCGCAGCGCCATCAGAGATCGAGCATGCCGGCCGGGCTGTCACTGACCAAACCGGCGCGCTGGACGTAGCCGCGCATCACGCTCTGGGTGCGGTGACGCGTGTGGCGCATGATATCCTCATCACGCACACCTTTGGCGTAAGCCTCTGTGATGAAGCCGACGCGCAGCGCGTGTGCGCTCAGGCGATCGAACCCCTCGATCACCAGACCGGCCATCTCGGCGCGATACGCCAGGATCCGGCGCACAGCATCCGGATGCATCCCGACATCCCCAATGGTGTCGCCGGTACTGATCCGGCGGAACAAGGGTCCTGACTTGCGGGTGGCGATCTCCATCCAGTCCTGGAACGCCCGCACCGGACAGGTCTCGACATGGCGGCCCCGCGGCACACCGATCTCAGCCCCCTCCCCTGCCTGATCGGTCTTGCCGCGCCGGATGCGGAGCCGTAGCCCGCGTGCGTCCTCGGCGATATCATCGACCTGCAGCGCCACCAGTTCCGAGCGGCGCAGCGCCGCGGCAAAGCCGATCAGCAGCAACGCACGATCGCGCCGGCCGCGCGCGGTGCGATCGCAGGTGGCGACCAGTTGGCGCAGCATCGACAGTGTTAATGCCGCCGCCTTCTGCACCGCGCGGCCGTGATTGCGGAGCGCGCCGCGCAGCGGGTGCTGGATATCGCCATGGGCGGGGTTCCACGGCAGATCATTGAACCGGTGCATCGTGCCGATCGCAGCCAGGCGCCGGCGGATCGTGGTGGGCGCATGAGAGCCGGCGAGGCTGGAGAGATACGCGCCCACCACGGCCGGGGTGGCCGGCACCGGGACAAAGCCGGTGCGGTCGCACCACGCGGCATAATGGGTCCAATCCGCCTTGTAGGCCCGTAGGGTCGCGGGCGAGACCGCCTGGCGCGCGAACGCCTGCGCCTGTGCCAGCGCCGCCTGGCCAGCCGGCGTCAGGGCCGGCGCGACCGCGATGCCTGGGTTTTCTGCGGGATCGGCCAGGATCTCACCGTCGAGAGCCCGACCAGATTCGGGATGTTGATCGACCATGATTCGACCGATAGGCCGGCGCTGAGACGATAGCAACCCAAATAATTGCACTACGCGCGATAATAGTGATTATCGCGCGTAGGTCGCTCCCTGTCATAGACAGCAGGCCCTCAGCTTGCGTCTGGTATAGAACTGCGTTCTATGTGAAAGCTATGGAAACGATCTCTGGGTCAGCTTTCGCCGCCCTGTTGAGCCAAGCAGACGTCAGCCAGGCCGGCTTCGCCCGCCTCAGCGGCGTCACTGCCCGCCAAGTCAACAATTGGTGCCGCTGGGCCACGATGCTCGCCCTCGCGCTGCGGGAACTCTCGGTCGAGGGACTCACGATCCTGTACGATGAGCTCGCGAATGCCGCAGCAAGGCCCCACTAAGGGCCGGCGGGCCCGACAATCTGACGTGCTACGGCGGGTATGCTGAACTCGGACAACCGCGCCCGACTCATTGATCGCAGAGATAACCCGGTACTCGTGCGGCCGGTTGCCGCACAACACGTGGCGGAGGTTACCATATCCTCGGGTCACAGCGTCATCGGCAGGTGGTGTAACCTGACGTCTGGAAATTCATTTGGGGTTGGGAGTTGGTGCCCTTGCCGGGGCATGCCCCGGCAAGGGCTGTTCATTCTGGTCTTCCATGCAGTTGTTCACACCAACATGGAGACCAATGAATGGACGCCAAAAAGGATACGATTATCGAGGCACTTTTGGAACATCTGATCGAAAACGGCGCAGGCGATATCGCCACGGTGTTTGCCAGGACCTTCGAACTCGCCATGCAGATCAAGCGCGAACGCTTCCTCCACGCCAGCCACTACGAGCGCAACCCCGATCGTCAGGGTTACGCCAATGGCTACAAGCCCAAGCGGATCGATGCCCCGGCCGGGTCGATCACCGTCGATGTCCCCAAAACCGCCGGTCACGTGGGCGAACCCTTCTACCCACAGTCCCTCGAACGCGGCCGACGCTCGGTCCGCGCCGTCATGCTCGCCGTCGCCGAAATGTATATCAAAGGCGTCTCTACCCGCGACGTCGAAGCCGTCATGCGCGAATTCGGCATCGAAAGCCTCTCTTCCGCCCAGGTCAGTCGCGCCAGCAAGCTGCTCGATGACGAACTCGCCGCCTGGCGCACCCGACCCCTCGCCGAGATCCGCTACCTCATCCTCGACGCCAGATATGAAAAAATGCGCGATAATGGCGTCGTCCGCGATGCCGCCGTGCTCTCGGCCATCGGCATCGGACCCGATGAACGCCGCCGTGTCCTCGGGGTCTCGGTCGCCCTTTCCGAGGCCGAAGTTCATTGGCGTGCCTTCCTCGAAAGCCTCCATCAGCGTGGCCTGCGCGGCGTCGAATTCATCGTCTCCGATGACCATGCCGGATTGCACGCCGCACGCCGCGCCGTGTTCGGCGCCGCACACTGGCAACGATGCCAATTCCACCTCGCCCAAAACGCCATCCACCACGCCCCCAACCACGCCATCCGCAAACGCATCGGCGCAGAACTCCGGACCGTCTGGAACGCCAATTCCCTCGCCGCGGCCCAGATCGCACTCACAACCCTCGTCAATGCCTATCGCGACACCGCACCAAAGCTCGCCGATTGGCTCGAACGAAATATCCCCGAAGGCCTCACCGCCTTCACGCTGCCAGAACCCCACCAGCGCCGACTTCGCACCTCCAACCCCATGGAACGCGGCATCCAGCAAGAACTCAAACGCCGCACCACCAAAATCAGGGTCTTCCCCAACGAAGCCTCCCTCGAACGCCTCGTCAGCGCCGTCCTCGTCGAAATCGATGAAAAATGGGCCGCCGACACCAAGGGCTACATCAAGTGGGACTACCAGGATGCCTGACCCCCGCTCGCCCTATTTTCCAGACATCAGGTTGCTCAATCCCAAGCCCATGGTGGCACCCCTCCCCCCCCTCGCGACCGGTGAAGTTAATTTCGACCGCAACCTGCGCCGCAACAGCCGGAGGCCCCAGGTAGTTAGGCGCCATACGGTGCGCCGGCGCCTTAACCATCCGGCCGCAACTGATCGATGGTCCCGAGGGGTACGTATGGATTGCAATCTACGGCATATTTATGCGGCCAAGGCTGCCTACACCGGTGTGTCTTTCACTACTTCACCATCAACCAGCGTATGGTCCATCGCTGATACACCTGCACCATAAAGATGGAGCGATGCTGCACCACGAACGGCCATCGCGTTCTCTATCTCGACGCAGATCAGGAAAAACATAGCGCTGCCAGTAGCGCAATTAGGATGTTGCAAATACCTAGTCCGCCGGGGACAGCAGAGTGGTTGGTGCTTTTTTAGTTACCAGACAACCGTCAATCACAGTTTGGCCAATAAGCTAGAGCACCGTCTTATGCGCGTGAGGGCTCGCTGGCCGCCGAGCAGACCGTTTCCCACGTATGACCGCTTTGCTACATTCAGGATTAGCGGCGGACTCTGTCGTGCCCGGGGCGCTCCTGATGTGACTGACGCCCAAACGTGACCGCCCGCCCCTGACCAGCATAAACGCCGACAGAGGTACACTCCTCGTCGGTGAGCATAGCTAGGGCTACGGCGTGAAAGCCGTAACGCTGACATGCGTATGGGGGAATGTGACGGCTGCAGAAATCCCAGGTTGACCCCACCAGCACCATCCAACTGGCAAACTCCGAGTTATCCCGACGACCGCTGGCGCTATTGTGAGATGTTGCAGGTGAGATATCGATGTCGCCGCCGCGGCTTTGATGATGACAACCTTAATTAAAGTGAAAATTGATCTGAGCTCCAGCCGGCGACTCGATTCGAAAGCTTCTGTGTGTGCACGTAACCCCGAACTTTTGGCGATCCTTTCGAAGGTCGCGCGCTCAGCGAAATAATGTAGATCCTTTGGCGGCCCGCCCCTCTCATCTTGATTGGATGGTGCGGACAACGAAAGCTGCCGCAACCATTCATTGGTCGCACCTCCCGTTCGGCACCACGAACCAAGGCGAACGCAGGCGTCATCGAGAGGGTGTTTATAGTCCGCGTTGTTTGCATTGACTCTGGTCACCGACCGGGCTGTTCGCTCAGGAACTGACGCAGCCAATTCCGAGCGTCAAGGCGGCTGCATTAGTGTTTCACGCGTGAAACTTTCAGTTCGGCCTCATGAGGCCGTCCCGTGTTCAGCTCGTCGCTGTCGGAAAACGACTCAAATTATGTTGGACCGACTCGGACAAGATGACCTAGAGCGACAACGTGTCCTGGTGCGCTCCTTTTAGTCGTTCTAGGTGCTGTTGAACTTCTTCTTGCCTTTTTTCTGAAAAGGTTGTTCATTCCAGACAATTCTAATGACTTAGCGATATGTCTTAAATCTGATTGAGAGAACAATGTCTGAACCGGGTGCAGAAGTTACTCAAATCGACCACCTTGCCCAGTCCGGAGAACGGATGGTTGAGAGGCTTCGCAAGCACGCATTTCTTCCTGACCGGAGAAAGTCGCTGAATCTAAAGTTCGGAATTATGGAGGCCGCCCAACTTCTGGGGTGCTCGCCCAACCGAATCAGACTGGCAGAAGAAGATGGAAGACTATCACCGCCATCCGAAGGTGAAAAAGGACGACGACTCGGATATAGCATCGACGATATCCTGCATATGCGAGAGGTACTAGATGCATCACCTCGGCGGGGGTCAAAAGACCGCGCAGCCATCATCGCGGTTCAAAACTTTAAGGGCGGTGTTGGAAAATCCACAATCACTACGCATCTTTCGCATTATCTGGCTGTCCAAGGATATCGCGTCCTTGTTGTCGACTGTGACAGTCAAGCAACAACAACAACGCTATTCGGGCTCAATCCCCATTTTCAGATACCTCAGGAAGCCACCCTATATCCCTATCTTGCCCTTGAGGCGACACAGGACGATTTGGGTTATGCAATACATCGCACCCCATGGCCAAACGTCGACCTTATCCCCAGTTGCCTTCAACTATTCGACGTAGAATATGAACTTGCAGCAGCGGGAGCAACTGGAGAAAGCGTGATCTCCGCCCGTTTCAGAAAACTACGAGAAGGACTCCAAAAAGCGTCAGAAAATTATGACGTGGTCATTCTCGATCCGCCTCCAGCACTTGGTACCATCAGCTTGGCTGTTATGCAGGCCGCTACGTCTATTCTCGTTCCCTTAGCGGCAACGACGCCAGATTTTTGCTCGACTGTTCAGTTTCTCTCCATGATGAGCCAAGTGTTGGCTCAGTTACGTCAGGTAGGCTTCGAGACCAACTACGATTTTGTTCGCCTTATTTGCTCGCGCCACGATGTAAATGATCCATCACAGACAATGGTGCTCAAAGTGATGGAAGAGGCATTTGGTGCGAGCCTGCTACCAAACGCAGTTCTAGATTCGGCCGAAATCAGCCATGCGGCACTGCGAATGATGACCGTCTATGAACTCGAAAAGCCCGTAGGCACCGCACGGACCCATAAACGGTGCCGCTCAAATATGGATAGCGTCATGGCACAAGTTGAACACCTTATCCGCAGACCTTGGAATCGTGCGCAACCTTCCTTTCCGGATGAGCAACTCAATGTCGCGTAGTCCACAGAAGAGTTATCTAGATCGGCTACTAAAGCCAGAGTCTACCTCCGGGACCGAGTTAGAGAGCCGACCTACAGAAGGCGTTGGAACGCCGCTCTTGACGCGCTCCAACTCCTTAGAACGCATTGCTTCTGGAGAACTGAAGCAGGTTACACAGATCCGCGTTGATCCGAATCGGTGTCGCATCTGGGAGGGCAACGGCAGAAATTACGGCACCCTCAACTATGCCCGCTGTGAAGATTTAATTCTTTCTATGATTGCCGAGGGCGGCCAGAAAGTTCCCGCCCTCGTCCGTAAGCTTAAGAACGATCCACATCACGATTACGAAGTGATTTATGGGACACGCCGGCACTGGGCCACATCTTGGCTTCGAACAAACAACTACCCGGATTTTGTCTTTTTAGCAGAGGTCCGTGATGTCGACGATGAAGCAGCCTTTCGATTGGCTGACCTGGAAAACCGCGCCAGAGTCGATATATCCGAATTCGAACGGGCTAGGAATTATGCGATGGCCTTGCCGCTCCATTACGACAATCGGCAGTCGAAGATGGCGGAGCGCCTCAATATCTCAAAGGGACTGCTTTCAAAGATGATTGCGTTCGCCAACATCAGCGACAGCATCCTTGGCGCATTCACGGCTGTTAATGAAATTAGCCTGAGACAAGGCTACGGGCTTGCGCAGGCCACCTCGGAAGAATTTTCTAGGGATAGAGCCGTCCAAGAGGCTCGGAAAATCACCGAAGAGAATCATACTCTGGTTCAAGAAGGGAAGGGGGGAGTTCCAACCGCTACTGTTCTGGCAAGGATACTCAAGGCGGCGAGCGGGCAAGGTGAGATGCCTACAGAACCGCGTCGATTCCTTTACCAAGGAAAACCAGTATTGACGTTGCTTGGTGAAAATCGAAGTGGGTTGCGCTTCCAAATTCATGCAGGGACTGATGCAGACCTTGATGTCATTCTGGAGTACGTGACAAACATAATAAAAGCCTCCGGTCTGGCGTCGGTAAAACATGACTAATTGTCCTGGGATCCTGGGTTACATGTACGGTCCTTCCTTTAAGGCGGTGCCTACGTATCTAATTCGGCTCATTATGGCACGCATACACCAGGGTGTTCCTAATAGTTTCACGCGTGAAACATCACAACAACCGAGGTTGGCTGAGCACGCTGTTATCTGGGTAGTTCCAGAGCCGTTAAAACCAAAAGTTCAGACCGAGCAACTACCGAAAAACGCTCAAGGTCGAGTATTCGTACTGAAAGAGAGAGGCCGCGATATGGAGACTTAATCACCCGTCCCGAAAAATGAAAAGCCCGCCTTGCCGGGCGGGCTTTCCGTTTAATCGCAACAGCCTCAGGCTGCCAGAGAAGTCCTGAAATCTCTGAATAGCATCTGAGTGCGAATCCGACAAGCTCGAATTGCCGTTCGGGTGTTTGTGGAAACGCTTTGTTCGTTGCGATCCCGCATCATATGGAGGATCATAATGGACACCGGAAACCGGATGTCAGTGTGCGGCCGTCACACGGCGCATGGACTTCGCAAAATAACACCACCAATGCTTCAAACAATGAAGAATTCTGGGGAACACACATTCATCTCCGAAATGCTCCCAGGACAGGTCCTAGCGATCTTTAAAGCAGCCGCACCCTATCTCGGGATACGCCCAAACGTCGTGCATGCCGTCGATTGGCTATTTCGATTCACCAATCCACTAGACTGGCAGCCATCGTCACGGCCTATCGTTTGGCCCTCTGCCGCAATGCAGCAGGAGGCTATGGGCTTAGGTGCGAGCCAAGTGAAAAACCTGAACCGCCACTTGGTCGAGCTCGGGCTTGTCGTGATGAAGGATAGCCCGAACGGTAAGCGATACGGTCGACGTGGGCCTCAGGGTAGAATTATCGAGGCCTATGGTTTCGATCTGTCACCAATCGCTGGCCGCTTTGCCGAGTTCCAGGCGATCGCACAAGCGGGCAGAGAGGAGCGAACCCGTGTGTCTGCTCTTAAGCGCCGGACTACGATCGCTCGAAACGGTATCCGCCAGCTACTTCAGACTGCGGACGAGCAGGGAATCACCGGCGAAGAGTGGGAGGCCTACTGTAGCGCCGCGACAATGGCTTCACGTGGTGTCGCCAGTCGAAGGAATTCCGACGAAATGGAGAAGGCCTTAGCGACGTTGGAAGCGGTGCAGTGCGAGATGCGTCAATATCTCGAAAAGACCTTTAATAGACAGGCAAAAGCACCACCATCTGTGTCTGAGTCATCTGTGGATATTGACCCCAAGGAGCCGGAAAATTGGCCCCATATTACAACTACAAAATATCTTATAAATCCAAAGGATACTGTAATTGCTCAGGAGGAAATAAAAGTTGCGGCGTTGGCAGAACCAACCACATCTCAACCAACTAAACGGGAGAAGACAATCACCAGATCTCGCGGTATTAAAAATTCCCATGGAGCCGCAACAACTATTCAAACCGACCCGGAGTCATTTCTCAAGATAACACCTACCGAATTGATGAAACTCGCACCACGAATGAAGCCATATCTACGTGATACAATGCCACGATGGGCTGAGATTGTTGATGCTGCTGACTGGCTGCGGGAGGAACTTGGAATATCGAAATCTATTTGGGGCGATGCCTGCCTGGCAATGGGACGAGAGCAGGCAGCAATCGCTATCGCTATCGTTTCGGCAAAACCACAAAGCCACTTCCGCCGCAGCCCAGGGGCATATTTCAACGGCATGGTCTCACGGGCAAAAAAAGGTGAACTTCATCTCGCACGAACGATCTGGGGGATGCGTGCCCAACACTAACCGTCGAGCCAAAAAGGCTCACGAAACAAGAGTGGCGATGTCCTGCGATGCTCCAGGAATGACGAGCTCATTGGACACGTCCAAAAGTGCCTGCCAATCTGCAACGCCAACCATATTCCTAATGACGTAGTGTCCGGATAAGAACACGGATAGGTGTTTTTGATGAGTTTACATCTCGCGTACGTAAACCAAACTTTTGTGTCCGAACCACGTTTTGAGCAAAGTGGGAGGAGGGGAGGGGGTAATCTTGAACGGTCGCGACCATCGTGACGGTAGCATTCGTGATCTGAGGCAAACAGAACGCGTGGCACCAACCGAGGTTGATGCGCATGGGAGGGATATCCCGGACGCTGAAACCGACCAGCCATTATGCATCCTGAAAAATGTGTTTGGCCTGCCTGGTTTCAGGGGTGAGCAGCAGCCGATCATTGAGCACATCATCGATGGTGGCGACGCCATCGTTCTGATGCCGACCGGTGGAGGTAAGTCCCTGTGCTACCAGATCCCCGCCATCTGTCGTCTGGGCGTTGGCATTGTGGTCTCGCCTCTCATTGCGCTCATGCGCAATCAGGTCGACATCCTCCGCCAACTCGGTGTGCGAGTCGCGACGCTGAACTCGTCGTTGACCGGTAGCGAACGGCAGAAGGCCAAGGCGGCGTTGCGAGACGGGAAGCTCGATCTCCTTTATGTCGCGCCCGAACGGCTTATGATGCCAGACTTCCTCGATATGCTTGACGGCGCCCAGATCGCCCTGATCGCAATCGACGAGGCCCATTGTGTCAGCCAGTGGGGTCATGACTTTCGGCCTGAATAT